>CAZKHC010000135.1:0-5297 GCA_964552135.1 uncultured Algimonas sp.
TGATCCTGCAGGTGCATGTCCAAGGTTGCGGTGCACTTGCGCTAGTTCAATCATAGAGAACAAATAATCATTCATTCTAGGTCCTTCGTAATACAGATGTCCGAACTTCAACGTCAAGGGTAGTGTAATACCAATTGATTCGAACGTTATACTGGGGTTGCTTGGATGTTTTCTCGATACAGCTCTCAACTTGGTCTGTGTCTTCAATCCAAGTAGCATCGGTACGTCGTTGTGGATCAGCAGTGATTTGTAATCGAAGTATGAATGGGCTGGTAGTGGAATTCGAATGATAACAGTACCAACAGTCCTAACCTGTACTCGGTTTTTACCCTTTCCTCCAAAGGTAATCGAGGATTTATGGGGCTTGATTTGAAGAAGGTAATCAGGTAGATGATAGGTACGTAGGTAGGCCATCCACTGTGAAATGCCAACAACAGAGTGCGGTGCACCTTCGTCAAGGCATAATCCATGAAAGATCGCATCATGATCATAGTTCCAATCCATATGTGCATCTCGTAGATCATTGACGGAGGGTGGAGGAGTTGTTCGTGTGTGCATAGAGTAGAAATTTTGAGGATTGTCGAATTCATACCGCATATTGTATGCTAGACTCAAGAAAAGAACATCGTTAACTGAAGGGTGTTCATCTTCAGTTTGCAGCTCAGTGATATGATGTTGAGTGTAGTTGTACTCATCTAGAGATCGGTCCATTGTCATTGAATGTTCGTAAGCAGGTTGATCGATAGCGTCATATTGTGCAGCATTTTCGTTCAAATTTGCATTCATCGATGGCTGTGCTGTATCTTGATTCTCTGAGAAGTTAGAGTAGAATTTCCTCTTCTCTAGGCAATCACGCTCTAAGTGAAACCAGGAATTGCAGAAACGGCATAGCATTGGTCTTCCTGTAGCATCTTCGGGGTTCTTCCTCGGTCCAAAGGTTACTCGTCTTTGGTTGGGCCTCTGTGGAAAAGATCTCCCTCGGTAGCCGTAGCGTCCTCTATTGAAGTTGTTCCGACGATAGTTGGGAGTAGAGAACGAATTAGAGCCACGCATAATTTGCCTCTTGAAGAATGGAGAGTTTGCATTATAGTGTAACTGAAGTTCACTTTCATCGTTTTCATCGTCTGGTTCTGGTTCGAGAAGATACAATTGGGATGAAGAGGTCGGTGTGAGTTTCGATGACGCAGTATCTTGTTGTCGGATACACTGGTGCAGTCTGGTATGCAAAGCGTTCGGGTCCTCAGGAATAGTCGTAGTAACAAGCGGTACGTAGATTTTCTCATCTTTAACAGCACGTATTATGCAGTCACGCAGTAGGAGTGGCGATTCATATGGTTTCTCAAGTAGACTTTGCAATTCTCTCGCACGCTGATACAGTAAATCCAATAGCTGTGAAGAAGAGTTGTCAGTGTGCTTCCGCTTCATTTCAGCAAACGTTAATGTGTTCCACTCTGTCGTGTAGGTATCCTTGTAAGCAGGTGTTGTAAAATGAGCTTGCAGTCTTTCGAAGGCATCAGTAATAGAAGTCACATGAGGTAGGACAAACTCCGTATAGTAGTTGAGAGCATCATCTCTCAACATGGTGTGTAGGACAGAAAGCCTCTGGTCCGTGGGTACTTCGAATGCATCGCAGTCCTGAATAAACTTTCTCCTTACAGTGTCGATTATAGGTCCATCGTACGGTCCGCAGTACTGCTCTTCTGTTTTGCGATTGACTTTAAGGAAGTCCCTCTTGGCTGTGTTTAATACAGGGGATACAGTAGGATGAGAGCTGGAAGATGGTGTGGATGAATGTGTATTCCTGGTAGACTCATTGGAGATAAGTGTCAGTAGCCTAGACTGGATCGAGTCTCCACTGCCTTTTCCGCATGCAACTCCGTTTGAATCCAAATAGTCACGTAGCTTCCGTCGCATCGCATTGCTAGAGTGCAGTAGATTTTCGCGGGTAATATCTTCCATAGCACGTAGCATTAGGGCATCATTGCCTAAATTCTCTGCAGTACACTCTGAAATGAATGTTTCAATTTCTGTGTTGTGGAACTCAGGGTCCATCATTATTGTTCAGCTCTGCTGCTGTATTGGGCTTGATGATATGGGTGTAGGTAGTTTTGTGTGTTTCGCAGCGGCAGTCGCGTGGGTGTGGGTTTTGTTTCTGTGAATGTTTCGCGTTAGCTCGTAAGTGCTGGTTTGGGTGTATGCTCGTGGGTGTCGTTTTGGGGTTTTTTTCTTTTTTGGGTGTAGTTCCGTGTGCGCAAGGAGTCGTTCGCGCGCTGTTTGCTCTCGGTCTGGTTTGGGGTTTTGTTATCGCTTTGTGTGCGGCTCACGGATTGCACAGTTGAAAAATAGGGCAGGTTCGAGTTCGCCGCGCTTCGTAGGAGCTACCTCTAGGCTTGCTCTGCTTCTCCGCGCCTGGCCAGCAGACGTAGAAAAGTTTGTTTCGCTTCGCTTCGCGCACGCTCGCGTTTGGTGACCAATTCGCGAATGTGGTCTGAAGGAGGGAGTGAAACTCAAAGTCGTTTATGACTAGGTAATGGTAAAATGTGATGATGATGAGAGCGGGGGACGAAGCGAAGTGGCGACGGCCCATCACAGAATATATGCAGTAGTACCGAGTGCATAGCTCGGCCAGCGGTAGATTCTACAGCGTTGCGATTAGCCCTAACTCATTGCTGAGATTGCGATATGAACCAATCATATCACATTCGTCTCTTTCTCTTTTCGCTTACTAAGCTTAATGTGCCTTACTTGTCTCATCTTTGTAAACCCATTGCTCAACAACAAATTTCAGTTCTCCAGTAGCCATTGCACGCTTCAGTAAATCGTTTCCTACATGACGGGTTAGGTTGTCTGCAATATTGTTCTCAGACCTAATCCATGCAATATTTGTAATCTCATTCTGACGATAAGCTCTGCGAATATCTGCTATCTCGTTCATCAGCCTTAGTTCTCGTAGACGCTTAGAAGCAGTGATGGTGTCAAAGATACTTTTGCAGTCGGTGAATATATACAGCGGAAGGTTGAGTGCCATATTCTTAAACAGCATACGTAGACTAACTCCGTAGTCATACCCTGTCGAAAATGCATATGTTTCACTTGCTAACATGGATCGAGTAATTCGTGGACACTTCGATGAAGACCAGTGAACAAAGTGACATTTGTTTGTGTCGTCAGTTAGAAAGATGATCATTCCCAATTGGCTTGTCCCGCCGGTGTTGGTGTTATAACCACTGTCGACAATCACATTGATCCTTGTGGTGTCTTTGTTGAGTGTCGGGTATTTCAATGTCACATCCTTGGTGTTCCTCAGAACGATCACAGTATCATTCAGTAGTTTCAAGTCCTTCTTAGTGGCATGCATGTACTGTACTTGACATAGTTGGGCTACATCGTAAGCAATGTCCGGTCTAGAGCTTTGTGAAATAAACAATAGTTGTCCTCTCACTGTACGAAACAAGTCCTGGTCGATAGGTTGGAGCTCAAGCAGGTTCAGTCGTTCAATGTGGCTTTGTTGATGAACTTCAATAAGCGTTGGTAAACGAAGAATAGTAAATCCAAGAAATCGAAGTGTGGTTTGTGCGTTCTTGCGTGTAATGAAATTATTAGTAGCCTCACTTTCCTTCTGTTGATATTCGCTATTTCCTGTGTTGATTGAGTCATCGCTTGCTAAACCAGTGACTCCATGAATTTTTCCTTTCATAGTCTTGTATAGAAAGCACGGATCAATAGCTGAACAGATCATTCCCAACTTTTGCGTGAAGACGGGGTAGTAGGTATCGAAGAAACAAGAACTAGCTTCAACTAGGCCGTAGTGTGGGAGTCTTATCTTCAAGACTTTGTCGGATGAAAGTTGGGCTTCAGGTGGTGGTTCAGTAAATACATCCCTTTCTAGAGGTTTCGACTGCATATAGGCTTGCTCGACGTCTCTGGTCCAGAGATGGCATTTGAAATAGATAGCAGCAATTGATAGTACCACCCGGAACATTAGACGCATTAGCATAGGTGAATCATTAGCTATACTGTACCGGTAACGATCCTGGTGTCCCTGAAGTATCCATCTGGCTTTGTAAATCGGTTCGCTTGAGCCAGGATTTTTGATAGTTAAAACAAAGCGATTACCAATAAAGTTCGCATCACGTGGTAACTTATCACGTTCAATTGGTTCAACGCCTCCTTTCTGAACAATTCCATCATACTCTTTCTGTCGACTCTTGGCAAAACGAGGATCGTTCTCGTCGTGAACTACTTCAGAAATATTAGCATGAATAGGATCCTCTGTGTTCTCCGAGTTGTCGGTTGGATTCAATAAGTGGCTAATTGGGAGGTTTGGTCGAGTGTAAGGTTTGATCATCGTACTGTGGAACAGATGTTCCCTTCCTTTGTCATCAAGCACAACAGATAGTCTTCCATCGTTGTAAAGGAAAGTGTACGGTCCTTGCAATCCTATTTTCTCTCTGTAGACTAAGACTTCGTCGCCAGGTGTAAGTTCTGCAGCAGCTTCATTCGGTAAAGCTGTGTGGAGTGCACGCCGAATACGCAATTGGGCAACAATAGCTTCGTACTCGCGTCGGGCAGTAGTCATCAGGTCCATGCGGTTCGTGACAGTTTGGGTTTGTTGATCGTAGTTGCCAATTGGTAACCTTGGTTGAGCGCCAAAGGCTAAAATAGCAGGAGTGAAACCTTCTGGTCCAATCGTGTGTGACATAGCTAGGTTAGCGTAGTCAACGATAAGTTCCATGGGGGCAGCAGGGTGATCAACAATTAACTTTCGCGATATCCGTCGCAGGGGGTCGTGGTACCTTTCTGCAATCAGTGACCAATGGGCTTCCACGGCAATCGGTACTATGTTGCACCCAAGTGAATTTGCAAGAGTTTTGAACTGGACTGATAAGAAGGCCTTAGCCTGGTCGACCCAAAGGTTATGTGGTACACCAAGATAGGGTGTGACCCAGATAGTCATGAAAACAGACCAGATAGTGTAAGAGTCTTGCTTGGGCAGGGGGGCAGCTCGCGAGAAATGTGTTTGTCGACAAACAGCATGTAGAACGGGATTTCCAGAAATAAACATAACATCAATTGCAACATCGTAGTTGAACACGCATTGGTCTGGTAGCACTGCTCGGTATCTGTTCGGTTGCTTAGAGAACAATTGACATCCCTTGCATTGCTTCGTGATTTCCTGTAGTTTTGCGAGGTCAGTTGCATCCGTCTCGATCGGGTACGCTCTTCTTAACGCACTATAGACTGATCCTGCAGGTGCATGTCCAAGGTTGCGGTGCACTTGCGCTAGTTCAATCATA
>CAZKHC010000136.1:0-5251 GCA_964552135.1 uncultured Algimonas sp.
TCTTCTGAAACAAATTCTAACCGTGACGCGCGACCTTTTGCACACTTCTACAACAGTTATATAACTCCAAAATTTGAAGCTATAGATTGTAGTGTGCTGCAATGAGTGATGCAAATAGCGGTGATGGAATGGTAACTGTCACGAATATTCCGAAGCCACATGTGACTGCCGACGCAGAACCTCCTGACGACAATGCGCCGGTTGCTGAATGGGACGATTATCGACAACGATTGAAAGCTTATCTCCTGGAATGGTGCAATTTGCAGAGTGAGACCACTAACGGCCTGTCTGAAGCGACTTGGAGCGATTTTACGTGTGACTTTTCAGAGAAAGGGATAACTAATCTCGATAGGTCCGAGGCTCTGAGGATAAGGAATTTCCTGCTACAGCGTGGGGTAAATGTACTCTGCAAAAGAGGGTATTCACGCACTCAGGCTCTGTTATAATGTTAGAAACAGACCAGTTGCCCGCTGTCAGAAAGGAATGAAGATCAGAACGAAGATAACGATACCAGTGGCAGTAGGAACTTCATTAACATCGAATTCAGTGTTGCGCGAAACGAGGCACAGCAGCCAGCTACACCTCAAAGGGAGGAAACTCACGTCCTGAATGGGAATTTACAAGGTTTGATGAAGGCTTTCTCAGGAAGGAAAAATACTCTGGAGCTTGGGAAGAGAACTTACACGGAACAATTGAGGTCTATGAAATGACGGCTAAGATGTGTGACCTCAACCGTAGGCAGATGTTGAAAGGTCTACCAGTCATGCTGGATGGCCCTGCTTTGACTTATTTCGCCTCTAATCTTAATTCTGTTGAGACATATGAAGCGGCAATTGAGGGACTTGTGCTATGGTATACATCTGAGGAGCAAAGAACAAGACTACTGCGTGAATGGCAGGATGCTCGTTTGACTGCTTGGATGAGGAAGACTCCTGAAAAGTCTGAGATCTCAGTGTTCCCTGACCTCTCCGCTACCTTAGCACGGATTCAAAGGCAACTGCATCCGGATTACAGAAAGGATAGGTTCCTGAAGGATCAGTTGGTGGCAGCGGTGGATATTCCACACGTAGCCAAGGCCCTTAAAGAAAAAGCTCCTGTCACGGCGCATGAGGCAACACAGCGAATTGCTTCACTGCTGTCAAACGAACCCAATTGTGCTGGGAAACATGCGGGTGATACAGACAATGCATTCTATGGTCTGAGACAGCGATACCGAGGCCATGCAGAGAGGAATGTTGGACATGGAGGTTCAAAGGGGCGTTTTCAGAGAAGTTCTTCCAAGAAACGGTTGGCCAAAATCAAAGGTTGTTGGGTCTGTGGCGCTAACCATATGGCACACAAGTTCCACTCACGTGATGATATCCAGAAGGCTTTGGAACAGCACAAGAAGACTGGAGCATACGTATCTGCTGAAGACGTAATCTCGGTCTTATTGGCAGAGAGTGAAGAAAGCTCTTCTTCTGACTTGGCCGCTTTGGATGATGATGATGGTGCGGATAGTTCTGCATATCTTGTGGAGGAAATTCTTGATTTAAACGAGGAGTTGGAGATGGAAATGTCAAACAAGGCTTTCTTGTATACCTGTGGCTTCTCGGCTCAGCGCAGGAAGGACATTGAAAGAATGAATCGAGAACTTGGGACGAATGAAAGGCGTTCAGAATTCAACGGCGTGCTTATAGATACTGGCGCCAACAGAACAAGTCTCATGAGTCTCAGACAGTACAGAGCATACTGCAGAGAACATGGGACACCAGCGCATATTGATATGGACTCAAAGAGAGTCTGTGGACTTGGTGGAAGCACGCGCTCCATCGGGAAAGCAACGATCACTCTTCCATGTCCGTGCTTGTCTGTTGTCACTGACATTGACTTCCACATTATCGAAGAAGATGTCCCCACTCTTCTCAGCTTGAGGGAATTAAAGAGAAACGGTGTTGACTTAAGTATCCAGAAGGATTGTCTCACATTGTCTCACATTCTTAGGAAAAGAGCAAAAGATTTCATTGGAGAACGACTTCTTGTACTACAAGTGGTCACCTGATCGCGTTTTGTTTACATACGGCGAACTGATGAAGCTGCACAGGTCTTTTGGACACCCGTCTGTTTCCGCTCTGTACAGAGTGCTAAAGAGAGCACGTCCGGACGATGTCTCAGAAAAAGTGAAGGACGCTATCAAGTTCCTGAAGGACCGATGCAAGACTTGCGC
This sequence comes from uncultured Algimonas sp., assembly GCA_964552135.1. Taxonomy (GTDB): domain Bacteria; phylum Pseudomonadota; class Alphaproteobacteria; order Caulobacterales; family Maricaulaceae; genus Litorimonas. Next base: position 2,207 of record CAZKHC010000136.1, read on the forward strand.
AGAACTGGAAGGAAAGCCGAAGCGTTTTAAGCTCACTATTGGCGCAGAGGACAGTTGTTTTAATAGCGTCATCGCCGCTGACATCATGTACATCAAAAAACGTCCTGTTCTTCATGTTGTGGATGAAGGGACTCATTTTGCTGCTGCTGCCTTTGTCCGCAATGTCACGTCGAAGGAGATTTGGAAAGCACTTATGCGGTGCTGGACTCACGTTTACATGGGACCACCGGATTTCTTGAAGTTGGATCAAGGATCTTCTTTTGTTTCGAAGGAGTTCAGGGGTCTTGCCGAAGCGGAAGGCATTAAGATCATGGATTGTCCGATTGAGAGCCCAGCGACTATGTCGCACGTGGAAAGATACCATGGCCCACTGCGCACTGCGTATGAGAAGTTGGCTATTGACTTGCATGGTGAAACAAAAGACAGGCTACTGCAGATGGCTGTGCATTGTGTTAACAATACGGTTGGGCCAGAAGGGCTATGCCCGAAAATGTGTGTTTTTGGTGCCATGCCCAGACCTGCCCGCAATACGCCTGCCCCAGATCAACTCAAAAGGGCGGAAGCGATTGATAAAGCGGCCAAGGCTGTCCAGAAGGAACAAGCAAAACGTCGAGTACTATTCGCTCTTAGGTACCGCGGCCCGTATGGGAAAGAGAGAACGGATCTTGACAAGTTACATTTTGGTGCCCCCGTCCGTGTATTTCGCGATACATCTAACACGTGGGAAGGTCCTTTCAAGTTTGTTTCAAAGGATGGAGAAACAGTGTGCGTTCAACTGCCTCATGGAAGACGAATTTTTCGTTCTCATGTTGTAAAGACTGTCAAAGATGATAGTGAATTAACAACAATGGATGAAAGCACACCTGCCTCGCCTGGTCGTCCTTCTGAAGAAGTTATTAATGCCATGTTCAATGAAAAAGGGTACGCTTTTATTGCTGAAAGTACAGAATCTGACTTCAAGACATCACGAGAAGCGGAAATTTCCGGTCTAAGGAAGGCCGAGGTCTTCAAGATTGTCGACAGGTGTATTGTCCCGGAAGGGCACCGCATCTATGGAACAAGGTGGATCGACAGCGTCAAGACATTGGATGATGGTTCTGCAAGAACGAAGTCTAGACTCGTGGCACAGAACTTTAGAGACTACCGTGCTAGAGGCATTCCTACCAAAGCTCCCACAATATCCAAATTCGGTCAGCGAATTGCGATGGCTATTGCTGCTATGAACCCTGCAGCTGAAGCCTATGTTCGAGATGTTACGCAGGCATACACTCAGAGCGCGTCTCGCCTTGAGTGAGATGTTTACCTGAAGCCGCCATCCGAAATGCACTTGGCTCCTGGGAAGATACTGCTGGCTCTCAAGCCACTTTATGGGGTACCCGAATCTGGCTTACATTGGTTCATTACCTACCGAGATCATCATGTGAAGAAACTAGGGATGAAACAATGCATTGTTGATCCCTGCATTTTGTTTAAGCAGGCAAGCTCAAGAAATTCTTTGCCGAACGTTACAGTACTTCAAGTTGATGATTCATTCGGTACCGGAGATGCTGAGTTCCTTGCAAAGGAGGAACTTGAATCGAAGTCATTTCGTACTTAACCGCGACGAATCATTCACGTAGGAGATACTGCGAAATTCAATGGGGCAGAAATAAGACGGGAAAAGAGGCAGGTTTACTACCTCACACAAAGCAGTAAGTTTTTGCTGTTGAAGGTACCGCATTCGGCCAAGGAAGCCATAAGCACTCGTGCGAAAGTACAGTATGTGGCAACCACTTCAAGACCGGATTTAGCAAGCGCTACGCAGCTCTTAACCGGAGATGTGAAATCTCCTGATTCTACAACTCTGGAAAGACTCTCGGAAATTGTGAAGTATGCTCAACGAACTAGTGGTGAAGGATTACGGTTTGTGGACCTGGATCAACGCACTCTGAAGCTGGTGTTGTTCACAGATTCCTCTTTTGGAAATGGTAAGGGTTTTTCATCGCAAGCTGGATTTCTAATTGTGCTGATGGATGGAAATGGTTCTGCAAATGTGTTGCACTATGGAAGCAGGAAGTGCAGGCGTGTTACGAGAAGCGTAATGGCAGCTGAAATACTGGCTCTTGTCAACGGGTTCGACAACGCGTTTGTTGTTAAGCACATTCTGGGGGAACTATTGGACAGAAGCATACCATTGGATGCTTTCATCGGCTCGCGGACTACATTCAACTGTGCTGCCAAGCATGCATCTACTCTCGAGAAGAGACTTCAGATAGATGTCTCCGCACTGCGAGAATCTCTGACGCGTGGGGAACTCAGATGCATTGGTTGGATTCCAGGAATTGAAAATCCTGCTGATGGGCTAGCGAAGGCGTCTATTCCGAAGTCCGATCACCCTCTCAGGCGGCTAATGATGACCAACAAGCTTCTCATAAACCCCGATGGTTGGTCTGAAACTGGATGAAGGCTCAGCTTCCAACGAAAAAAAAGTTCAAGTGTCGTGGGTACAGTACGGCTGGAAGCTGAGATACTGAATGCTGGAAGGGCACTAGAAGCTGGAAGATGACTTTGGGAATACTGTCCAATTTTGGGGGTGCTCTACACAGTACATCCGATTCTGTGATGCTATTCAAGTTCTAACTAGCTGAGAACTAGCTGAGTCTCTCGCTGGAGGTATCAAATCACAGCCTATATATATGTAGTACTAGTCTGCAGTAGGTTTCGATGTAGAAAGAGAGGTAGAGAATGATAATACACACACCCAACGCTGACTACAGCTCAACCGAACCTCGCCATATCTGATAGACCCCGGCGAATGCCCGGTCTGTTTCTATTGCGTGCAGACTTGCCGACGACGACTACCCCGGGTGCCCTGCCCTGAAGTAACGACCGACCAGTACCTTCTTGTGCCGATTACCCCGGGTCCCATCCCTGAAACAACGAGCAAGATGGAGTGGAAGTTCTGGCGATTACTCCGAACACACGTTCTGAAATAACGCGAATCTGACACATCTTCTGAAACAAATTCTAACCGTGACGCGCGACCTTTTGCACACTTCTACAACA
>CAZKHC010000137.1:0-5248 GCA_964552135.1 uncultured Algimonas sp.
CAAAAACAAAGACTTACACGTCCACTATCAGAAGAAATTTGGTGCGGCCGAGAAGACTCGAACTTCCACGGGTGTTACCCCACAGCGACCTCAACGCTGCGCGTCTACCAATTCCGCCACGGCCGCACATTAAGGTTCGCGGTCTATAGGCGGGAGCAGCGCACTTGTGAAGCGCAAAATGAAGGAAATTACCCCTGTTTTCAGCCCAAAAGTCAGGCTATGCTGTACGCAGAATGTCTCAAGGAGCCTATCATGAAAAAACGCATCCTATCGGCCACACTTGCGAGCATTTTCCTTTTAAGCGCATGCGGCGAAGTCGCAATTGATACCAATCCTGATAGGTCCAGTAAAACCACAATAGACCAAAGCGGCCTGAACGGCGTCACAGACTTGTCTAAAATGGAAATTCCCGAAATTATTGATTTTGTGGATGACGAGGCAAAATCTATGACGGCTTTGTTGACAACAGTCACGGATGGTCCCTCTGCCGAAGCCGCAGTGGAAGATATTCGGGTCATTATCCCGCGCCTCAATCAGGCGATCCTATCACTGGAAAAAATGGATCCTGATAATATGAAGCTTAGTTTTGGCACCATGCGCAAAATGCTGGAGGTCGCGCAATCCCAAGCAGGGCTTTTCACTGAAATTCAACGCATCAGCCAAATTCCTGAAGCGCGCGCCGTTTTAGAAAAAGAATTCGATAAAATTGAAATCTCAAAACTCTAACTCGGTCTTCAATATAGACGCCGTAGATTGGGAGGTCGCAGAAAAGCCTGTCCCGTACCCCGTCGCCCATGCGCGTATGAAAACACGAGCAGCAGCGATCGCCGCGGGAGACGCAACTGAGTTGATTTGGCTATTGGAGCATCCACCGCTCTATACGGCGGGTACATCGGCAAGCCCTGCTGACCTTGTTGCACCAAATAAATTTGACGTCTTTGAAACCGGACGCGGCGGCCAATATACCTATCATGGTCCGGGACAAAGGGTCGGCTATGCCATGCTTGATCTACGCAAACGCGGGCGCGACGTCGCCGCCTTTGTTCGCGGTCTAGAGCAGTGGATTATTGACGCCCTCGCAAACTTTGACGTCGAGGCGGAGCGTAAATGCGGACGCGTCGGTGTTTGGGTTACCCATGAAGACGGGCGAGAAGAGAAAATTGCCGCCATTGGCGTGCGTCTGAAAAAGTGGGTGAGCTTTCACGGCATCAGTATCAACGTCGATCCTAACCTCTCGCATTTTGCAGGGATAGTCCCCTGCGGAATAAGTGAGCACGGCGTTACGAGTCTGGCAGCCTTAGAACGAGGGGCGTCAATGGCGGATGTGGACGCTGCCCTTATGGCAAGCTTTGAAACGATTTTCGGTCCAACATCAAAGCAATAAAAAACCCGCACTGTGCAACTCACAACGCGGGTCCCAATTTTAACAATAAAGTTTGCCTACGAGAATGTATCTCCGACAGCCCCGTAAGGCCCAAATTGATTATCGTGTGTGTCCTGCTTGATTATATTGTTAAAGACCATCGCAACAAGATATGCGATCACTGCACCGACAACTGCAGCAGCAATTTGACCTGTCTTTGTCATTCCGCCGCCCATTGAAGCTGTTAGTATAGCTCCAAAATCACCAGCTTCTGTTGCCTCAAGAATTGCAGCCGCTGCATCTGGGTCTTCGAACATGCCTGGCAGTATAAGGCCCGGAATCATTGCGATGACAAGCCAAACAATAATTGGAATCAAGCACATCCATCCCGATTTTCCGGCATCGTGATACCGTTTCACCCAAAGTACAATCCAGCACCAGATTAAAACGAGTCCGATTATGTTAAGTAAAAATAACGCTGGAACAAATACGGGCAGTAATTGCAGCAAAAATCCAAGAACAACTAAAATTGTTACACCGCTCATAAATTGCCCCGGACCAATCCGGCCTGATGGTGAAAATAGTAAATTACCCATAAGAATCTCTCCCCTTTGTTGTTTAACGATAAGAGAGTGACCTATTCCTACAAAAAATCAAGAAAAATCGTCGAGTCTATTCGAAGGCGGACCATAGCGGTTCACCTTTTCATCGGGTTTCGCGATTGCAAGCCAAAGCGTAAAACTCACCAAGAGCGCGCAAATCACGAGGCTTAGAACCCCCTCTCCTTCTTCTTGGCGGGGTTTCAATTCCGCAATTATCCGCTCCGCTTCTGCGTCTGTCGGAGGATTATCGCGAGTAAATTCACTGAAGGCCGCGAAATAATCTGCGCCGCCATAAACAAGCATCACAATCATCATTGCGAGAAGCATCAGTGTTAGGAGCGCCGTCACAGGCCAAAGGCTTCGGCCAATGTCATGCAGGCGTTTACCGTAAACGCTATAGGCGATTTGCAAAATAACAAAGGGAAAGGCTAGCACGGCAAAAAATCCACCCATGGACCTGCCAAGCGCATTTATCATCAAGCCGTAAATGACGAATATGACGACCAAGCCAATGAGACCAATGAGATAATTTCGCCGGCCCATGCGGCCCGACGGCGAAAAAAGAAGTTTTATGAAATTGGGCATAGCCGCCGTTTAACGTGCTGACCGCGCGGTGCAAGCATCCTTGCAATTAATACGCTGGATGACTCTAATTCACAGACCCTAGAGACGTCTCAATGATATTACCATGTTCCAGCATTTTATGGACGGGGCATTTATTCGCAATATCGACAAGTCTTCCCCGCGCCTTGTCATCTAGATTTCCAGTCACATTCAAAACGCGCTTAAAAACAGCCTTGGTTTCGCCTTCCGCCGTTTTTCTTTGGCTATGTGTGACCGTGACAGAAATATTATCAATATCCCAATCCTTGCGCCCTGCATACATCCGCAGTGTAATCGCCGTGCAGCTTCCCAAAGAGGCGCAAAGATATTCAAAAGGCGAAGGTCCAATATCGGCACTTCCGAAAGTCAATGGTTCATCAGCGAATAGATGATGACGCCCGTTTTTTACATCCAGCGTATATTTCCCGCCGGGGCGTTCCGTAACTGTAACAGGATCAGCCATTATAAATTCTCCAAAACTTTTGCTAATGCGTGCGTTTCAGCTCGCAAATTTGATGTTATCTCGGCTTGCTCTTCATCCTCGCCCCAGAGTTCAATTTGGTAAATCGCATCTACCCGAGACAAATCAAATGCGGTTTCGCCATCCAAAGCACCCTTAAGCACTGCCATGGCCAATATTACAGATCCATAAACAGCAATCAAATGAACGAAAAGTGTGAGGCGAAAATCATCTAAACTTTCAGCGAATGCCTCAACCGTTTTTAGACTTTTCTCTGGCTGCGGCACAGCCTGCAAGCTCTCAGTTGGAGTCAAATCAACGCCTTGTTGCACCCCCCAAATCCGCCAACTCTCCCACGCCGCGGTTTGACGTTCTTTTAAGATACGCGGCTGCGGCGCACGGTAGCAAATAAGATCAGTCTGCGCATAGCGGCGCGCTTCGGCGATAAGATCCTGACGTCGGCCCGGGGTCTGTTCTATCGCGACATTGGCGAGCCGCGTTATGGGCATGATTGACGGATTGATGTGCTCGGATTGCGCGTCCCATTCGGTAGCGATTTTTTGCGCGAGCGCCTGAGATGGAACCACTAATTTGAGTTTCCCCGGCGTGCGAAGCTGCATCCCGTCCAGCAAAATACGCCAGGCGCCGCCCTCTCCGTCAACGGTCACAGATTTATAGAACCGCTTACTCAGCCGAGATTTGCTCACAACAAATCTTCCCAATCGACCATGTCGTTTTTTGGATTAAATCCCATCGTCGCGAAAGCGGATAACATATGCTCCGGTAGCTCGGCTTCAAACTTTAGCGGCGGTTTTCCCTCCCGCGGCAATTCCAATGAGCGTGCGTGGAGATGAAGCATATTCGCGAGACTGCCCGGCAGAGGACGGTCGGTCATATATTTCGGATCGCCCGCAATGGGCGCGCCAAGCAATTGCATATGCAAACGTAATTGATGCGTACGTCCAGTCAGCGGCATCATCGACACCCAAGCGGCTTTTTGTCCGGCTTGAGCGCGCACGTCATACAGTGTTCGCGCGTGTTTCGCGCCGTCATGTCCGTGGCGCACCGCCATCATAACTTCTTTGCCTTCATGGATATTGCCAAAACGATTATCGAGGCGTCCCTTGGCCATATAGCCCTTAATCTCACCAGAGAGCGGGCGCGGAACGCCATTCGTAATACCCCAGTAGATTTTTTCTGCTCGGCGGCTTTGAAAGGCGCGCCCAGCCCATTTGGCCGCCGCCGCCGTTTTTGCAATTAGTAAGACACCTGACGTATCTCGGTCCAATCGATGAACCAATCGGCAGCCATCTCCCAAAGCCTTGAGCATGCCGTCAATGTGACGAGTCGTTTTCGTTCCGCCCTGCACGGCAACCCCCGCAGGTTTATTGATCGCGATGAGTTCGGCGTCCTCATAGATTACAAGAGCTCTTATGAAAGCCGCATCGGTCTCGGAGACAGGCTTTGGACCAGACATATCGGATGGATCTGGCAAAGGCGGAACACGTATAATCTGTCCGCCCTCAATGCGCGCATTTCCTTTGACCCGTTTCCCGTCGAGTCTAATTTCCCCTTTACGTAAAAGCTTCTCTACCTTGCCATGCGGGATATGCGGGAATTGACGTTTGAACCAACGATCTAATCTTTGTCCCGCATCGTGATCGGGTATTGTTAGTTTTTGAACGCCGCTCATGTGGCGCCTCGCATGAGAAAGAGGCCGAGCGCAACAGCCGCAATCGATAGAACAACCGACGCGCTGACATAACCGAGAAACGGTCCAATGGCTTTGGATTCCAGCAGGCGAATAGCATCAAGCGAAAAGGCAGAGAAGGTCGTAAAGCCGCCTAAAACACCGACGCCGGCAAAGAGACGGATATTGTTCGCGTTCTCTGGCGCAGTCCGCAATAGCCACCCCATCAAAAGGCCCATCAATAATCCACCCAGAACATTGGCTACTAATGTTCCAACCGGAAAACCAGGTCCAAAAAATCGCAGAATTGCGAGGCCAAGACCATGACGGGCACTCGCGCCAATCGCGCCGCCGAGGGCAACTGATAAGAAAGATGTCATGTGCGCCTCCTAGCGGTGGACCGCGAAAACACCAACAAAAAAGCGGGACCCGAAGGCCCCGCGAAACAGTTCAACCTCTACCGAGAGTTACGGTTGGCAGACATACATGAAGTTGCCGCAGCGTTTCATGAAGTGAACATCTGTTCCATT
>CAZKHC010000138.1:0-5145 GCA_964552135.1 uncultured Algimonas sp.
GACCAATAGCCGATGGGCGTCCATTCGGTTGGACGCTCGTCGCTTTGCTGCTGGAGCAACGTGGCTCCCAGCTGGTAAGCAGACGCATCGGTGTCTATCATGAAGGGTCGGTCCTTCATGGGCAAACCCAGGATGGGTGGCGCGACGAGCCGCGCCTTGAGCGTATCGAACGCTTCAATTTGGTCAGGACTGGGATCGTCCCAGTCCGGCTCGGCGTCCTTACTCAACATCGAGTTGAGGGGACGCGCGATTTTTGCGTAGTCCTTCACGAAGCGGCGGTATACGTTGGCCGCTCCGAGGAAGGACCGCAATTGCGTCAGCGACCGTGGGAACTTCGCGCTTTCGAAAGCTTGCGTGTTCGCGGTAGCTACGTGAAGCTTACCTGGCGTGATCACGTGACCTAGGTAGTCAACTTTGGGCTGGAAGAATCGGCACTTCGACAGCTTCAAAGTGACTCCTGCTGCTCGTAGCAAGGTCAGGACCTCGTCAACGTGACGGAGGTGTTCCGCAACCGTATGCGAGAACACAATGACATCGTCTAAATAGATGAGGCACGTTTGCCATCTAACTCTAGATAGAATAATGTCCAACGCGCGCTGAAACGTAGCCGGCGCGTTGCGTAGCCCGAATGGCATACGGACGTATCGGAACGTCCCCATATAACTAGTAAACGTAGTTTTATCCTGGTCCTCAGGTGCAACGGGCACCTGCCAGTAGCCAGCATTACAGTCCAACGTGGAGAAAATGCTGGCGTCCCCTAGCGAGTCTAGGCAATCGTCGATACGCGGTAACGGATACGCGTCCCCGACTGTCTTTGCGTTAAGACGTCGGTAGTCCACACAGAAGCGCATCGTAGCGTCTTTCTTAGGGACTAGAACGATTGGGCTCGCCCACTCCGAAGTGGCGGGTTCAATTACGCCGGCATCGAGCATCTTGCGTATTTCGGTCGCAGCTTTCGCTCGCAACGCCGGGCCCTGTCGGTAGGGCATAGACCGGATCGGCTTCGTGCCGGGTTGCAGCTCAATGCGATGCTCCGTAGCATCGATGACGCCCAGACGGCCTGGCGCCCACATATCCGCGTGAGACTCGAGCATCCGCAGGATCTGCTGCTCGAGCTCCGGGTCTTCAAGGTGCGCCAAGTCGACCGTGTCGCGCCAATCGGATGGCTGCGCAGCCGGAGGGTCCGAACCCTCCGGACTCGGCGATGTTCGGTCATCGCCTTCCCGCCCTTCCTGTTGGAAGAATGGCAGGTTGAGGACTTTTTCGAAAGCCTCGCCAATTTTACGTTCGGGCGTAAAAATGCCAATTGGGCTGCGTATCGCATATGCAAGCGCCAAATGCTTTCCGAGCTTACGTGGCAGCTTCGAAAAATTGGAAATAATTATGAGGAAGCTTTCGTTAGGCTTGACCTCTGCAATTCCATTGGCGATTCGTACGCCGTGCCGAGCCTGTACGGAAGGCTTCGGCTCTAGGAATACGAGTCCACACGCCGTTGATGTGACCTCGATGGCCATCTGGCTCATAGGTGGCACGGTTACGGCACGTGCCACCTTAACGACGTGGGTCGTGGACGCACGTCCGTCCGTCTTCCGCCCACGATGGGCTGGTTTTACGTCCCCCGTCGGCCCTTCGGTGGGCTGCGACGGGGCAGCATCGGCGTCATCCCTCTCGAGCGGGGAGGCGCCGGTGCCTGTTGCCAGGATTGGTATGGTGCTCCCACGGAAGAGCTCTACCACCTGTCGTCGGCAACGTATTGCTTCGACGTGGCGGTTCATGAACGCCGTGCCTACGATGACCGGCACCGCCAACGTTGGCGCGACGAAGAACTTGGCCCGGAACAACGTGTTCCCGAGCCTGAGCCGTAACGAAACGGCTCCGTCAATAGGCAATCGTTTGCCATTGGCGTCTCCAAGCGCAGGGAGCTGTTCGTCCAGCATCCTATAGTCTTCCCACCCGTCGGGAAGACAACTGCGCCTGATGAGGTTATACCCCGAGCAGGTATCCATCGCGAGTGAGTACGATCTCATCGCGTGGAGATGCGTCCCGATCGATCCGGTGACGATGTAGTGTGTTGCTGTAAGCAAACACACGAGTCCATCGAGGACTAGCGGCTCTTCGTTGAGCATCGCTGGGGTATCGTCCCCTTCCACGTCCGACGCGACACGTTTCGCGCGGCGTCTTTTGTGGATGCGCTTGGCTTCCCGTCGGAGCTCTCGCGCCCTCCGTGCCTTAGCGTGTTGGCCGGGGGTGTGCCGTCGGGGCTTTCGAAGCTTCCCAAGGCGTGGGGTCGCGGCGCCCGCTGGCGCGCACGACGCCGCCAATGCTGGCTGGCTTTTTCTCGCCGTCGTTGGCGTTCTGGGTGGCGGGTCCACGGGTGTCGTCGCCTTCGATGGCGACGGTGTCGACGTGGACCCCGCCTTCGGGGGCGACTTCTCGAACTGTACCCCCAGTGTCGTTGCCTTCGTCGGCAACGACCGGGCCGGCGCGTGCCCATCGGGGGCAGCGTCACCGGGCTCGGGCGGCGGTGGCCAGCCTGGCAATACGACGGGCGGCAACCCACGCGGCTGCGGAACCGTGGGGCCGCCCTTTAGTTTTCCGACGTATCGGAGTCGTCGGACTCCTTCGCGGCCCACGTGGGCTTCGCGGTAGGGTCCTCCGACTGAGCCTCCGGTGGCTCGTCGGAGATGTGCGTCGTCACGTAGACGCCCTGCCTCCCCCCAAACGAGACGCCACGGCGGCTGTCCCTGTTACGGCCCCCACGCGTGGCTGAACCACGGCGGTTGGGGTTGGAGAGGATGCGTTCGGGCGCCCCTCGCGGCGAGCGCGGTGCGGCGTTCGCATTCGGATGCGTCTTCGCCGCACGTGTCTCAGCGTTGCTACCGGAAGCACGCTTCGCCATTCGTTGGCGGTAATAATGCGCCATCTGGGGATTCGCTTCCACCTGATGGGCATAGTAACGGTAGGCAAAGTAGAGACGCTGGGCGGCCGTGAGGTAGGGGCAGGTGAACGCACCATGTCCCCGCTCACGGCACGTCCAGCACTCCAAGGACCAGTAGTCCTTCGGAATCACGGACTCAGCGAACGAACGCTGGTCCGACGTGAGTTCCGGAATCTCGGGGAACGTTCGGTCGTCCCCGGGAGTGCTCGGCGTCTGTTCGCTCGAAGCCAACGGGCTGGCGTTCGCGAACAGTATCGCCTCCAAGGTCGATGCCACCGAGTAGGCAAGGGCCGGGTCAGCCTCGCGCACTTCCGAAAGTGCAGCTTGGCATGCCATCTCGTCGGAGATGTGCGACACCCGCGGGTCCCTCCGGAAGGGCTCAAAGGGTGTCGGCTCAGGGTCCCGAGCCATCGGGGGCTCTGGGATCAGCAGGGTTGGCGTCGTTCGCGCCCTGCTCCTCGGTGTCGTCGTAGGCACCGGGATGCTGGCACGGTACGTCGTGCCAGCGCGTGTCGCAAGGGTACGGACCCTCGATAGGTCGACGTCCCGTCCTCCCTCAGTCAGATCGCTGACTTGACCGGCTACGAGTGCCCGGGTCGTGGGGAGGAGACCGCGCACGTAATGGTGGACAAGCTCACGTGAGCTGAACACAAAATGGCAATTACGAGATGCCTCGTGCAGACGGTCTGCATACTTCTCCTCGTCCTCATCGCTCCGTTGAGCAATATGAGTGACGGTCTCGTAAGCCGCTTGCAGCACATCGTCGTGCAGATAGCGCTTCAACATGCCGTCCACAACGTGTGGCCATGTATAAAACCTCCCGGCGTCGAACGACGACACGCCGGGGGCAGTCTGGGAACGGTAGAAGGTTCGAGCCTCCCCGTCCAGAAAGAAATGGAGCACACGTACTGCTACCCCCTCACATACACCCAGCGTATCGAACGCGGTGCAGAGGTCGCTCAAGAAGCCCAATATCGAAATTGGCTTCTTCCCATCGAAGGGTTTGAGCGCGGGGAATAGCCCCTCCACCTTCTTCTTAAGGCGCGAAACGTTTTCGCTTTCCTTTTGGTGGAGGTACGGCCTCACGTTGGCCAGGCGGTAGCTACGGTAGCTGACCACCTTCGCAAATGCATCGAGCATTGTGCGGTGAGGCGTAAGGCCGGGACACTCGGGTCCCAGGCCGGTTCCGTCTCCAATTGGTGGAGCCGTCGCCGATGGATACGGTTCCATCGGCGGTTGGTAGGGCGCCATCGTAGGCGCTCCGTACCCTCTCGGGACAGTCGGGTTGACCGAATAAGGGGCCGGCACCTGCGACGGTGCCGGTAAAAGGGGCTCGTGCGGGGAATTAAAACGCGGCACGTTCGCGTCAGGCCTCGAAGCCTGTTGGGGGTGGGGCCGCATCGGGGCGGCCCCGATGGACTGCGATACGTTCGCACGGACTTCTAGGTCACGCGGGGGGAACGGACCCCCCGTAGTGTGAGTAGATGAGGACGACATCGGCCGTCCCGTCGAGCCACGTGTCTCCCTGCCCCCGATGGGTGCTAGGTCGACCCCCGGGCTCGTGTGGGTGTCGCGGCTGGCGCGAACAAAGTTCACGCCCAAGCGTTCGAACGCTCGGGCGTGAGCGTCGAGGACGGAGCGCATCGAAGCGTTCTCCTCCTCTAGCGCCGACGTTCGGCGCTCTAGCTCCTCGAGGAAAGGTTCGATCCTTTCCCTCGCGGTTGTCACGGCCTGGTCTTCGGTGGCCAAGGCGGTCGACTCGATGCGTTCACGGAGATCACGGTACACGTGCCGCAGGGGGTCTGGAGTTCGCGTGGCCCCCAGCATGGAACGCAACGTCTGCGTCATGCGGAGGCCCTCCAGCGTCTCTACTGGGACATCGTACACCGGACCCACGTTGGGTCTCGCTGTTTCGAGCGCATCGTGCGTCTCGCCGGGTAGCACCGATTGCAAACCCGTGCTTCCTCGCGGGGAAGGGGACCGAGGGGGCGAAATCGTGTTCGCCGGCATAATTCCACGTAGAATTAGCTAGTAAATTAGGAACTTCGTAGTTCTACCAATAAACTTATCTATACACTAGAATCCACTTCTAGGTCGGGAGACCAGTGTAGTAGAATGGGTCCGGGCTAACGGAAGCCACAAACCCACCCCACACAAGGCGCTCGAGACCCTAGTGTAATGGTCCTGCGGTATCGGAACCGCAGGGG
>CAZKHC010000139.1:0-5117 GCA_964552135.1 uncultured Algimonas sp.
CGGCAGCTAGGGACCACAGTACCCCCTCCCGTCCTCGGGAGGGCGTAGTACTACAGTGGTCTCCCGACCTAGAATCCCCGTGGGGCTACTGGTCTGACCACTGATGGCGACTGGAACCCGGCAGCAAGCTGCCGAGTTCCAAAAGCAGGTTCTCCGAGAATCGGAGAACCTAACGCGCCAACTCCTTCAGGAGCACAAGGAGGTAATCGTCCAAGAGATTACTCTCCTTGTCGAAGCGAAGCTCGAGGGAGTTCGCGCTGAGGTCATAAGTGACCTTAAGGAAAATTTCCTTACCCTCAGCACGTTTGAGACTTTGCGTGCTGAGGTGGTGGAAGCGGCAGAAGCCACTTTCCACCAAAGCGCTTGGGACGCGCTGAGTGAGGGGCTCGACAAACGTGTCCGCGATATGGCGGACACGGTCGCCTCGCTCCGTCTCTTAGAGACGGAGAACTTTCCGAGCCTCAGCTCTGAAGTCACCAAACTTCAGCGCCAGGTCCGTGCGCTTGCGGACCAAACAGCACGACCTAACCAACCGCCCCTTGGGGCAACGTCATCCACCCCCGCGGGGGTTGATGACACCATAAGGCGCTTGTCCCAGCAAGTATCCGCCTTAGCTGGGACCTTGTCACCCGTACGGAGCCTACCGGATCCGTCGGGTGATTCACTCTTTGCGAGGGCGTCCGTGCCCCCGCCAGGGATGCATGCCCCGCAGGGTATGCATCCTCACCCGGTAGACCAGGCTCAGCCGACGAGCAGTGGTCTTCCCCCGACTGGCCTCGGCCGGTCGGGTGTGAATGTGTTCCAGGCGGGCCTCGGCCCAGCAGTTCCGGGCTTGGTGCCACTCCAAGCCCGTGAGCCAGCGTTCGACCAGGTATTGTCGTACCGTACCTACAGGTTGGTTACGGTCGACACCTGGGCGAACGATCCGGCACGCATGGAAAAGGAACTGCGGAAAATTTCCAAGTTCGTTGGAAACATCCGCAGTTTTAACCATGCGTTTACAGAATTCGATGGGCGCGATCCCATCGACGTTCTGAGGTTCCTCGCGGAACTAAAGGACGCCTGTGATTCCACTGGCGTCCATGAAGGGGCAGCAGTGAAACTGCTGCCCTACTTCCTTAAGGGAGACGCGCAGGTCTATATGGCTGGCGTCGCCCGAAAGGGTAGGCTCCTTAGCGGAGGAAGAGGTGAGTACACCTGGCCGCATGCGGTCCAAGCGTTACTCACCCGATACGCATCGGATGACATACTGTCATCTGCGTATGACGCGGTAACGCGCATTACGCAAGCCTCGACTGAAGACGAGAATGCCTTTGCTGATCGTCTTCAGGAGGCTGCACTTATGTGCGCGAATGTGTTCACCCAGAGAGATCTGGTGAACTACTTCGTCAAAGGGCTACGGCCCGGGATCCGCGCGGTGGTGTCGAACACCGTTTCCCGCGCGGATGAGCAGGACTTCCTGGCTGTGCGACGCATCGCACAGGCTCAGGGCGACACGTTCCGGGCTACCCGGAACGAGACGATGTCGCCTAAGCCACGCCTCGCGTTGTCACGCGAGGGTGCCAAGAAGAAGGCTCTGCTTCTGCAAACCGCGCAACCCCGCGGGGTAAGCGATGAGTGGTCCGACACCACTGACTCGTCAGTGGCGGAACCCCCGGTGTGGGGATCCCCTATACATCCTGTGATGCTACTAGGGGGAGCGGCGCCAGTGCCGGACTCCCCCGCCTCCACAGGAAGTAGGAGATCGGGAGAGTCCCTGGACATCACGGATCAATCCGGTGTCCAAGCTCCCGCCATGTCGGCGGTCCCCGTGCTGGACCGCCAACAGTTGGCCTTGGCCAACACGCTCATCCCGGTCACGCCAGTTCCCTGGCGCTGCTCTGGTTGTCGACAGAACGGACACATTCTGTATACGTGTCCGTATCTGCCGTATATGGTTCGCATGTACTTTGCGTATGCGAACCACTTATACCAGCAGGAGCCGGCCCAGATTCTGGCCCGGCAGCAACGGCGGCTCGCGCGCGAGCAGACGAAGGCTAAACCCTCTTCTTCTAAGGGGTACTCAGCCGGCAACCCACCGACCGTCTTGCGTCGCCCAGATGCAACGAGCAAGAAGGTCGTAGCGTTTGCCGGCCCCTCCGTGGGAGGGGGTCCATCGGAGCACGATGACCCCCAGTTGGGGGGTTCTCAGCAAGAGGACCCCCAGTTGTCCACCTCGGACTCGTCTTCCAATTCGGAAAACTAGTCCCGGGGAGTACGGTGCCGAACTCCCCGCGGGTGATGGAGCACCTGGGTATTACCCTTGATGTCGCTCCATCAACCTTGGAGGGTTCTCTGCCTGAGGACCAACGCTGCTCGGCAGCATTGGGAGCCTCTCCGCAACTAACCCAGGCACCGACGTCTCGTCCTCCAAAAGACGAGACGTCTGCCAACCCCACCCCCGTGTTCTTCCTAAGGGAAGAACACTATGTAGTGCTAGGATCAGTGGGCACCGACCGACGATCTTTAAAGCCCATGCGTATTGTTATGGACACGGGCTCGGGACCGTCGGTCATACGTGCCTCGGCACTACCGCCACATTGGCGGCGCTACGTAGAGTCAGTGGGGGAAGACCCCGGTTTGGCAGACGCAAACGGTAATCCCTTAAGGGTTACCGAGCGTGTTAGATTACTGGTAAGGTTGGGAAATAAATGGTTCACGGTGTTGTTTTACATTACTCCCAACCTCGCCGTCCCAGTAATCTTAGGGACCGGCGTCATGAATCGACATGTTAAGTCGATTCATTGCTGGTCCCAACGCATCGAACTCCTTCGTGGAGGTTCGATCGCTATCCTATCCACCAAGCAAGGTCGGGTGGATAGAGGCACGGGCAACATCCCACGGGATGTTGTGGAAGGGGGTCTGCATGACCCCGAGCATCCGCGCCGTCCACCTCCGGGGGATATCGCCGCGCACACTGTTCGCTTGGCGCGCGGCATAACTATCCCCGCCCAAGCACAGGCAGCCGTCGCGGTCACCTGTGCTGGGGGTGGACTTTCGTACCTAGAGCCAAAAGGGGCTCTGTACGAACGTCACCGAGTGCGGATGACGAACGGAGTGGCAGAGATCCTGCCCAACACACCCTTTCAGGTGATTGTTGCGAATTTTGGGGCAAGGAAATGTTCCTTGCCCAAGGGAACGGTGTTAGGGTACGCACAACGCGCCCCCTTAGCCATCATAGTTCCCAACCCTCACGAGGGTGATGATGTGGAGGAGGGGACTTACATCCCCTCCGACCAAGCTATTACGGAGGCTTCGACCTCCGTACGCCAAGGCGCTTGCTTTAATGCCAGCGTCGACATTATCGCCCCCGGCGCGGGAACAATTTTCCCAACGGACGGTGATAAACCGTCCGCCCTTGGTGGTGAACCCCCTCCCCTGCAAGAACAGCGTTTCCCGGGCGTGGCCGGGACGTCCACGCTTGAGGAGGGGGCCCCGCGCGCCGCTTTTTCGCGTGGCGCTGGTGCTTCGAGCACCCAAATGCCTTCCGACGAGTCGGAGGACACGAAGTCCAAGGAACAATCCATTGCGGTGGATTGGCGCGAGGCCATAGACCTCGCGCACTTGGACGATCCATCCTTGCGGAAGCAAGTGATGGATATGCTCGAGAAGCATGAGTCCATGTGGAGTGGGGCGCTTGGTGATATAAAGATCACCGAGCACCGCATCGAGGTGCACCCCGAGAGCAAACCGGTACGGCAGCCGCCGTACCGGATGGGTCCCCTCCGTCGCCAACTGGCAACGGAGGAGATCAGCAAGATGCTCCGGGACGGGATCGTGGAACCTGCCACAAGTGAGTGGGCAAGCCCCATAGTCCTCGTCCCTAAAAAGGACGGGCAGTTGCGCTTCTGCGTGGACTACCGTAAGCTCAATGAGATTACGGTGTCCGACGCTTACCCGCTTCCACGGATGGACGATTGTATCGATTCCCTCGGGAATGCGACAATCTTCACCACTTTGGATTGCAACAGCGGCTACTGGCAGATACCAGTAGCCGAGTGCGACAAAGACAAGACAGCCTTTACGTCGCACATGGGGACGTTCCGGTTTAACCGGCTCCCCTTCGGGCTGAAGAATGCCCCGGCAACCTTCCAACGTGCACTAGACATGATATTGTCCGGGGTACGTTGGCAGAGTTGCCTAATCTACCTAGATGATGTTATCATCTTCTCCCGCTCGCGGGAGGATCATCTGCAACAGGTAGATCAAGTCCTCGGACTGCTTCGTGCAGCCGGGGTAACCTTGAAGTTGGCCAAGTGCCATTTCTTCAAGGACCGGGTGGACTACCTGGGACATGTGATACTCCCAGGTAGGCTGTCGGTCGCTGCGAAAGCGACCGAAGCCATTGCGCAGGCGGTCTTCCCGGAGACGCCTACGCAAATGCGCTCGTTCCTTGGCAGCTGTAACGTGTACAGACGGTTTGCCAAGGACTTCGCGCATATTGCGCGTCCTCTCAACGTTATGTTGACGAAGGACCGCCTTCCCGACTTTGGGAAGGTTCCGCCTACGGAGAAGGAGTCGGAGGCCTTCAACGCGCTGAAGGCCCTCCTTGTTAATCCACCAGTTTTGGTACTCCCCAAGATTGGGAAGCCGTACATGGTGGACACCGACGCCTCGGCGTACCAGGTGGGCTGTTCCCTCTTGCAAGAGCAAGAGGATGGTGACTGGCATCCCGTGGGATACTGGTCACGAGCCTTAAATAAGGCGGAGCAAGGCTACTCCCCTACCGAGAGGGAGTGCCTCGCAGTGGTATGGGCAGTTACAACGTTGCGCCCTTACCTGGAGCGTACCAAGTTCGTGGTACGCTCCGACCACAACGCCTTGCGGTGGTTGATGAACGTCACGGACTTGTCCGGACGTTTGGTACGGTGGCGACTCCGACTATCGGAGTTCGACTACACCATCGCGTACCGACCTGGTCGTGTACACCAGGTACCGGATGCGCTTTCGCGCATCCGAACCGAGGGGCTAGACACGGAACCACTTGATGATGCTATTCCGTGTCTCCTTGTTGGGCAGGGGAGAACTGTCGACGTCGAGATCCTCGAAGAGGATCTCGATGAACCGGATTTCTTCGA
>CAZKHC010000140.1:0-3121 GCA_964552135.1 uncultured Algimonas sp.
TACTCACATGCATACATGTAGTTACCACATGTCTTCATGAAGTGAACAACAGATCCGTTTGCACTTTGAATGCGGAACGCTTGGCGATCACGGTCATTCGTTGGCAGGATTGAATACTCAAAGTGATGCTGCTTACCGAGACCTAAGAGGCCGCGTGTTCCAACAGGAAGCGTTTCTTCGCTGAACATGTAAGGCTGTGCATCGGCCCAACCATTAGAGTAACCCATGGATTTGAAGAGATAGTTCAAATAGGCCTTGTCTGTTGCGTTGTCATTATAACGTGCATTCAGCTTCTGGAAGAACTGATCAGATGACAGACCGTGGCTATCGCCAAATTCTGGCAATGTACCAAGGCGAGGCATTTGCTTCGGTGTCTTGTTGACCGGTACGTCAAAGATCGCAACGGATGACTCACCACAAAGGTTGAGGTTCGTGCGCTGAGGCTCAGCTGGGCAAGTTGCAAGGTCAAACACAACTGTCTGATTGTCTGAACAGAGGAATGACTCTTGAACAGGTGCAGGTGCTGGCTTCGCAGGACATGTTGCAAGATCATAGACAACTGACCGATCCCAACACTCAAATGTTTGTGGTTGAACAACAACTTCTTGAACAGGCGCAGGTGGCTGCGGCGCACAATTGCTGAGGTTAAAGACAGAAGATCCATCCCAACATGTGAAAGTTTCGCGAACTGGCGGAGGCGGTGGCGGCGCTTTAACTTCCAGCACAGGTGTATGGTTGTGACCAAATCTGTAGCGCAGACCCGTCATAAGTGTGTGGGCCGCCACATCGTCGAATTCAGCTATGCCATTTTCAAAAACGCCGTTACTTACGTTTGCAACGTGGGCAGCTAGGTCTAAATCCGGAGCGTTGAGATATGTGTAATGCGTATCCCATGTTAGGTTTTCTGAAATTTTATATCCCAAACCTGCAAGGAGCTGCCAGCCTAAACCTGTATCAGAACCGACTGCGCCGCACTGCACGGCTTGACCGACAGCGGTAGCGCCAAGCGTATCCACACAAGTTGGGTTTACGTTAAGCTGCCCGCCATCGTTGACTGAACCTGCCGCGCTTAATTCAGCTTTACTTCTGACGAGGCCAAGACCTGCTCCGATATAAGGTTCGAAATCTCCGAACTCATCAAAGTCGTAAAGTGCATTGATCATCAATGTGTCTGTAAACAGGTCAGCGCTGGAGTTATCTGTTTGGCTGATTGAGCCGAAGTCAGTATCTAGGTGGTCTGCGTCCAACTCTACACGCCAGTGGTCGCCAAAGTCATAGCCGATACCGGCTGAGTAACCCAAATCACCTTCACTTTGCAGGCCGTTGCCGTGGAAGCTACTGTCGATAATGCCGGAAACATCCGCATCCTGATGGATTCCGTAACCCGCGTTTCCGCGTAAGTACCAGCCGTCATCATGCGCTGATGCAGAACCTGCAGCGATCAAACTGATCACTGAAACGGCCCCAAATAAATAAGATTTCATTGTGAGTATCCTCAAGTAGAAAATTTGCGCACGATCTTCGTTAAGGCGCAGAATTATAGTAAATTAAGCGTTAAGGCCTGTATCTGCGCACACACTAGATGAACAATTTGTGAATGCACATAACAAACCTAAGAGCCGTTAGAACAAATCAGATTGTTTTTCAATACCTTAGGTGTAAAATGACAAAATGCTCACGATATTGAGCACAAAAAATCACGGAATTATCATTTTTTACGCCCTAAGGCGGCGGGGTTTTTGTGCGGAATCGACAGATGTCTTGGATTGGACAGGCATAACATTCCGGTGTTCGGGCTTTGCAAATATAGCGTCCATGTAAGAGAACCCAATGATGTCCGCCCTGTAGATAGTCTTGGGGAGTGACACGCAAAAGGTTCAATTCAACCTCCAGCGGGTCTTTTCCTGGCGCCATACCGGTTCGGTTTGCGACCCGAAAAATATGTGTATCGACCGCCATTGTCGGATGACCAAAGGCTTCATTTAGGACAACATTTGCGGTTTTGCGCCCGACGCCGGGCAAACGCATGAGATCTTCACGGGTTTGCGGAACGATGGAGTCATACTCATCGACAAGAAGCTGTGAGAGTTTGATAACATTTTTGGCTTTATTTCGGTAAAGGCCAATTGTTTTGATGTAATCTCGAACGGTGTCCTCTCCCAGTGCCAACATCTTTTCAGGGGTGTCCGCAACATCAAAGAGGTCTTTTGTGGCTTTATTCACGCCAACATCTGTGGCTTGCGCGGACAAGGCAACAGCTACGACAAGCGTATAGGGGTTCACATAGTTTAATTCGGTTTCGGGCGCGGGGCGCTCAATCGACAGGCGTCGATAGATTTCCGCAATTTGCGCCCGCGTTAATTTTGGCCGTGGCAGGTGTTTATAGAGTTTCTCTTTTTGCGTCATTTTATTCGCGATAACATATCGGCCACTAGACTATCTGCCAGCGTTGAAGAGGGCTCGACAATCAGCTCACCTTTTGCATTAAACGCCTGACTGGCTGTCCCAACGCCGACTTGAATAGGGCTGACATGCGCGCCAAGGCGCATCAAAATATAATTTATTTGCCGCATGGCCATAATGCCGCTCATTGGCCCTGGTGAGCAGGAGGCTATACCCCAATAGGGGGCCTTAAAATGATCCGTGCCTAGCGTTGAGGTCCAGTCGATCGCATTTTTGAGAATGGGCGGCAGCCCGCCATTATATTCTGGGCTCACGACAATAACACCGTCACAGGACTTTATCTTACGGGCCAGCTTTTTTACGTCTGCCGGGCACTTTAAATCACCATGAAAAAGCGGCAAGTTATAAGACCCCAAATGAATAGCGCTTGTTTTGACGCCGCTACGTTTAAACCGCTTGATAAGGGTTTTCTCAAGTTGCTTATTTATGGAGCCCGCGCGCAAAGACCCGCACATAAATCCGACGGTCGGTGTAGAGGACATAGAATGACTTTCCGGTTGAGAATAAAAGCGCCTGCCGCGTTCACAGATGGCCTATATTCCTATATACGGGACTGCAAACACTTTGGAGCGCGCGATATGAGTAACTTGATAATGCACCGAGAAATAGTTATATTATAACCATGCAATGGTTTGACGGTATATCATTTATCTGGGCG
>CAZKHC010000140.1:3221-5038 GCA_964552135.1 uncultured Algimonas sp.
GTTCTAAATTTAATTTATAATCTTTCGGGTCAAAACCGAGTGATTGAGCCGGGATATCTGGTGTGGCAGTTTTTTCTCTTCTTTGGAATGATCGCCGTTTGGGTTTCAATTGCTTATCTCGCGGCGCGTCATTACCACCGAACCGCGCCTGGAAGCTTGCAATTTGAAATGGACCAATATCTCTATGGCGGAGATGACTTTGGTGAACCCTTTTAAGCGGCCTTCTTAAAACCCCAGCACATCGCGCATGGAATAGAGGCCTTTTTTCTGAGCGGACAACCACATCGCCGCAGAGACAGCGCCGCGCGCAAAGACGGACCGATCAAAGGCATCATGAGAGAGGGTAATCATTTCATGCTCATTGGCGAGTTTGACCTCATGGGCGCCAATAACCCCGCCGCCGCGCAAAACGGCAAATCCGATTTCCGTCTCTGTTCGTGCACCCGTTTGTCCCTCGCGGGATAAAACCTGCACGTCTTTCAGTTCAAGGCCACGGCCTTTTGCCGCCGCCTCGCCCAGTAAAAGCGCGGTTCCCGACGGGGCATCGACTTTATGGCGATGGTGCATTTCCAAAATGTCTATGTCCCAACCTGTTCCGAGTTTTTCGGCCGCAAGCTCCACCAAAACTGAAAGAGCTGTGACGCCCGGCGAGAAATTACCGGCGCGGAGCAAGGCGAGAGTGTCTGATGCGGCGTCAAAGGCGAAGCTTTCCGGCTCTGTAAAGCCTGTTGTCCCAGAGACCACAGCGCGGCACCGCGTTTCCGCCGCCGTCAAAATCTTCGCGGCTTTCAAGGCGGCTTTAGGGGCCGAAAAATCAATCAATACATCACAAGTGTTAAGCCCCGCTGTCATATCATCCGTTAGCGTTACGCCATTGGGATCTAGGCCAGATAAGGTTCCGGCGTCTTGACCGAGCCCGGGCGATGTTGGCGCTGTCAAAGCACAGCCAAGCTCAACATCCGGTGTGTCTGCGACGGCCTTGATGACGGCTGCGCCCATACGCCCATCTGCGCCCAATATGCCAAGTATAAGTGTCATGATGCCTGCTCTCGTCTCTGGCAGGCCCTCTATCCCGTAAACGGGGTTATCTGCAAGCGGATTTGGCGTCCCGAAGCGCCGCGGTGACGCCTTTTAGGGAGAAGCTATAGCGGGTCTGGGTTCCGCGCTGGGAGACGGCCGAGACTGTCATAGTGGAGCCAGCCCGCATTTTGGCAACAAGTTTGCGCTCATCGGAGCTTTCCGAAATAAAGGCTTCATTATCGGCCGCGAACATCGTCAGGGCCGTGCTGCCAACTTGGGCCTTCGGCGCGCGCGTTGCTTTAAGGTTATATCCGGCGAGAAAAGACGGCTGCTCAGTGGCGGCGCCATTTTTCCAATTCGAGACCATGAAATAAATATCGCCATGGTTCACGCTGGAAGGCGATTCTGTTTGGGCTTTGGTTAAAACGAAGCAGACTTGGTCGCTGCCAGCTCCGCGCGTATAAACGCCCCAATCTCCATGAGTGCCCGCAAGCTTTGGCACGCTTTGCGCGAAAGCCGGGCCGGCCATCACCGCAGATAGGAGTAAAGCGCCGCCAATATGAAGTAATCGTCTAAATGTCATAACGGGGTGATAATGGGACGCGCACGGTTAATCCCGCGTTAAATACAGTTGGCTCAATCTGCGAATCTATCCTCGATATAGGTCTTTCGGGTTTCCATGTGGAAACAGCGCCAAATCGCATAGGCCGCCACGCATGCGCTGCCGATAACAATCATCATGAACGGTGCCTTTGGCGGCATATTCATCAGCGCGAGTGCAATCAGGCCGAAGGTCA
>CAZKHC010000141.1:0-2673 GCA_964552135.1 uncultured Algimonas sp.
GAAACGCGTTTGACTGTCGCGAAGACGCCGGACGAGCCTCCAGTAAAAACTGAAACCGAACCGCAAACAGAAGCCGCAACAGAGCCTGCTAAAACCCCTGCGCCCGAACCTGCAAAAACCGCCGAGACTGAAAAAACCGTCGAGGCCGAAAGACCTTCGCTTGCCGCGGCTTCTGCCACCGTTCCGCAGGCGCCAATACCTGCGGCGTCAGCAGCCAAAAAACCGCAACCGAAAAAACAACTATCTCCCTATAAAACCCGCACAACGGATGAAGCGGGCGTCACGACGGAAATTGAAAACCTTGAATATTGGTATTTCCCGTCGCGCGGACAAAAGGGTTTCAAGCCCAGTGGACGCGGAAAGCCTGCGTTTAAAGATAAGCGCAAACAAGGGTCATTCAAAGGCCCTAAGCCGCGCCGCGATGCCCCTAAAGGCAATAAGCCGCCCACCCAGAAACAGGTTGAAAACTCGCCCTTTGCGGCTCTAGCCGCGCTAAAAACGCCTAAAAAGGACTAATAGACTGCCGAAACGCCGCTCAATCCAACAGAACCCTGCCGCCATCGATACGCAAGATGAGTCCTGTCGTTTAGATGTTTGGTTATACCGGACGAGACTGCAAAAAACGCGAACCGGCGCGGCGCGGCTGATTTCAAAAGGCAAAATCCGGATTACCCGAAACGGCGCGACAGAACGGACCAAAAAACCGCATACACTCATTCGGCCAGGCGATAGTTTGACCTTTATGCGCGGGACAGAATTGCTCTCGATACGTATGAAATCACCCGGCACGCGGCGCGGTCCTGCCCCGGAAGCCCAAGCCCTTTATGAAAGACTAGAGTAGCGAGTGGTTGACAGCTGCCGCCTTGTCCGTCACATCGCGCCGCAGCCATAGTTTTTGGCAGCGCCGCCGCAGATTTGGAGCCAATACCGCATGACCTATATCGTCAAGGACGAATGCATCAAATGCAAGTTCATGGACTGTGTCGAAGTCTGTCCCGTCGACTGCTTCTATGAAGGCGAAAACATGCTCGTCATCCATCCGGATGAATGCATTGATTGCGGCGTTTGCGAACCCGAATGCCCGGTGGATGCGATTGTCCCCGACACAGAAGACGAACCTGATGGAAAATGGCTTGAGATCAACTCAAAATATGCCGAGCTCTGGCCGGTTATCACGGTCAAAAAGGACCCGCCGGAAGATCGCGAAAAATACGAATCCGAAACAGGTAAATTCGAGAAATATTTCAGCGAAAAACCCGGCACTGGCGACGAATAAAATTTACATTGACCGTTTTCGGGCAAGGCTAGATTTTACCTCAATTTTGTGATACACACCTTGCAAATAGAACAAAGCGCGGATGGTTCTCGCTGAGCCGCCGCGCTTTTGATTTGAGAGATTAAGGACGACCCCCATGACTACAAAAAACGCGGCTGCTAAGAAACCTGCTGCAAAGAAAAAATCCACAAAGCGGTTGTTTAAGGCAAACCAGCATATCGTTTATCCTGCGCATGGCGTTGGAATCGTGACGTCGATTGACCAAGAAGTCATCGCTGGCTTTGATATAGAAGTCTACACGGTCCATTTCGAGCAAGACAAAATGACCTTGCGCGTTCCAACGGCCAAAGCGGCAACCTCTGGCATGCGCGCGCTATCAGGCGAGTTAACATTGAAAGATGCCTTTACGACGCTAAAAGGCCGCGCCCGTATCAAACGGACTATGTGGTCTCGCCGCGCGCAGGAATATGAAGCCAAGATCAATTCCGGCGACCTTATTCTGGTCTCCGAAGTTGTTCGTGATCTTCATCGCACAGACGCACAGCCGGAACAGTCCTATTCTGAGCGCCAACTTTATGAGCGCGCGATTGACCGCATGGTTCGCGAAGTGGCGTCCATTCGCAAAGAATCACGCGATGCGGCCTTAGAAGATGTACTAGATACGCTTGCAAAGGCGCGTTCGCGTCAGGCTGCAAAAGCCGCGAAAGAAGCTGAAGCCAATGCAGAAGCAGACGGCAAAGACGGGGAAGCTGCGGCTTAAAGCCGCAAATTACCGCGTTTTAACCTAAAAACAGTTATATTTGGCGCTCTTTTGAATATTCCACTGTATTTGTGACCAATAGCACGCTTGACGTTTAGAATGTCGGTGCACATCGTTCATTTCCAGTTGGGACAGAATATTCTAAGGGTATGGCATGACAAAATCTTTCAAAATCCTCATGACATCAGCGGCAAGCTGTTCCCTATTGGTAGCATGTGGCGGCGGCGGAAGCAGCAGTTCTAGTAACACATCCAACACTCCACCGCCTATGCAGCCACCTGTCAGTTCGGCTCCAACTTTCACGCCAGGTAGTTTTGCGCCCTCTGCAGACTTTGTCGATCAGTGCGAGAGCCCAAGAACCGGTACTGATCCTTTAAGTGACAGTGGTGCGCCCTTCGCCGATACTGCAGGCTCAACCTTACTAGAAAAATTCTGGATTAGATCTTGGTCCAATGAAACCTATCTGTGGCCAGATGAAATTGAAGACAGAGATCCAGACTCCATTGCAGAACGCGTGCCCTACTTTGATGTCACGCGAAGCTTTGAGTTATCAGAAACTGGGTCTGGCCGAGAAAAGGACGACTTCCATTTTAGCGAAAATACCGAAGACTTTGTCGCAAGACGAAATTCCGTGGGC
>CAZKHC010000141.1:2773-5006 GCA_964552135.1 uncultured Algimonas sp.
CGGGATGTTGATGGGACAGAGCGTAGTTTTTCCATCACCTCGGCGGACGTCGCCCAGGCACCTGTAAACCGCACAGAAGTCATCAACACGCCAACAGGAAAAGTTGGCTACATGCTGTTCAATACCTTCAGTCCATTTGAGTCTGAAGCGTCTCTCAACGAGGCGTTCACGCAATTAGAAAATGAAGAAATCGACGATTTCGTGCTGGATTTACGCTATAATGGCGGCGGGTTGGTCGTTGTTGCAGCTCAGCTCGGATATATGATTGCTGGAGGTAACCGTACCGCCAATAGAACCGCCTCACTTTTACAATATAATGAAGCAGCCGGAAACACCAATCCGATTACAGGTGAGATTGTTCGCCCAATACCATTTGTAGATACAGGTGTTGGCTTCTCGCTTCCGACCTCGACTGATCTTGCCACGGTAGATTTGCCGCGTGTTTACATTCTCACAACGGGGGGAACCTGTAGCGCGAGTGAACTCGTCATCAACAGCCTGCTAGGGATTGATTATGAAGTTATCATGATTGGCGACACCACCTGCGGTAAGCCTTACGGTTTCCTTCCGACGGATAATTGCGGGCGAACCTATTATACAATCCAATTCCGCTCTGTGAATGATAAAGGCTTTGGAGATTACTCAGACGGATTTTCTCCAGATGACTCTGACAATGCATTTAGCATTAAATCTCCGGGCTGTACGGTTGCCGATGACATCTCTCGTGAACTCGGTGACCCAGAAGAAGCCTTATTTGCGGCGGCCCTCTATCACCGCGACAATAACAGCTGTCCTGTTGCGCCATCGGCCTCCGCTAAAACCTATACCCGCGCCGCAAAAAGCACGGTCAGCAGCGTCGATAACGGCTTTGCGATAAAAGCGATTGATGATCCGTTTGAAACGACTGCCGATAGCTTCCTTGATGCGACAATGCCAAGCGATGCTCCGTGAGGTCTGGCATGATTGCGCCACTTCTAATTTTAGCGTCAGCTACCTGCCTGCCGGGGTGTAGCACTGTGCCGTCCGGCCAGTTAGCCCCAGCTGTTTTAGCCTCCGCAGATGAAGGTTCATTACAGGTCGTCAAAACGACGATTGCCAAGATGATGAATAAAAACTCGGTTGCATTAGGCACAAATGATTATGCAACGTCATCAACAATTAGCGTCCTACCCGACCGGTTGAGAGCGCCTGCAGGCGCGCCGTTTTCGCAGCATGATTTCGCCTTGCCGATTCAGTTTGATATTATGAGCGATGGAGAAAATTGCTATGTCGTCAAACAAGGCACGGAAGACTATATCCCGCTAGAAGGCGTCGATTGCCGCCCAATATAGCTAAAGTAGTTCTAGCTTAAAATTTCAAGACGGCCCGGATGATCCAACCAGATCATCGGGCCGTTTATCATTTCAATCCAGCCCCGCACACGAACCCGTGCCCCCGTTAATTCTACTGGATTAATCGCGGCAAAATCCTTCATATGTTTTTTGGCAATCGCGATCGTAAAATCCGTTTTATAATCCGACCCGAAATTGAGATAGACACGCCCCCGGACATCCGCTGTTGAAATCACAATGCCCTCGACGATTTGCATACTATCTACAAATTGAGCCAGCGGGTCAGGGTCAGGCCTTCTCGGGGCATAAAATTCACTGCCCCATATCCCGCGACCGCTATCCCTCGCCTGCTCTTCCAAATCATAGAGCGCGGCTAAATCCGCCAGCTCGCCTTTCCAGCTAAAAACCCGAGCCAGACCCAACCTGATCATCTCGCTCTGCACCCAAAAATCTGGCTGCCCAGAAACGCCCAATGTATGCACCTGCGCAACTGCGCGGCCATAGCGATCCCGCGTTTCGCCGCCATAGGAGAGCTGCACATGTCGGCCTTGTATCAGTGCGGCAAGCGCCGCTTTAGACTCGGCAGCAAAGGGCCAAGCTTTTTCAGTAGGCTGCGCCGTGCGCGGCGCTTGGATAGCGGAGAGGCGAACAGACAGCTCGCTGCCATCGTCCAACGCCATCATGAAACTATCCCCGTCGATAATACGGGTAACCAGACCTGTCTCCCCTGTCTTTAGCGCAGGGGTAGAGGGGACCTTTATATTCCCCATCAAAACAAACGCCGCCCCGCCCAATAGCAATGCCGTGCGGCGCGATAAGCTGAATGTTATGTGGTTCTGCGACAACACAGCGTTAGTGTTTCACATATTCGCGCGGAGGTCGAATCTGGTGAAAATCAGGTA
>CAZKHC010000142.1:0-4844 GCA_964552135.1 uncultured Algimonas sp.
GTACATCAACGTGACCCACTTGCTGTCGTAAGTGATGTCTACCAAGATTTCACGTCGCTCCTCAACACCAAGAGAGGATCCAACGAAACATTTCAGAATTTTGGAAGCCGCTTTGAAGCCAAAGTCGCAAAGTTCAACGCTCTCGGTGATGGTATAAAATTGCCCGAAGCTCTCACCGCCTTCATGCTGCTAGCCAACTCTGGTGTTGACAACTCCCAGAGAATTTCCGTTCTCGCTGCATCTGCTCCGCGTGATGCCGCACTTGAAGCCACCGCTACTACTGCTGAATATTTAAATGCTGTCGACTATCGCTCAATCGCTGCCGTACTTCGGCAATGTGACAAGGGTTCCTCAACAGGTGCCGCTGATGCAACTCCCGCTCTTAGTGCAAATGCGGCTCGGAACGTTGGCATTGATAAAAAACGTGGACGTGGGACCTTGACTCCAGGTCAACTTGCTGATCTGCGTGCGCGTTCTCAGTGTCGCAAGTGTCACAAGTGGGGACATTGGGCCGGTGCACACAACCCAGATGGCTCTTTGAAGCCTGGAATCCCGTGTAACGACGGACCTATTGGGGCTCCGGCCGAAGATCATGCTTCGAAGCCAAAAGAAGGATCTCAAAGGAAACACCTGTCCTTCAACATGGCCCGTTGTCCAATGCAGCCTAATGAATTTGTTATTCGCAAGGACTTCGTTGGGCCACTTCTAGACAACGCAGCCCCGTACAGTGGCATGGGTCTTGATGAATTCCGCCTTCTACAGCCATTTTTACTACCTGACTGGCATGGAAAACTCGAACCGCTACCGACTCAGATTGCCGACCGCCCTTTTTGGCAGTATGGCACTGGCAACCATTCCAGCCAGGTACGAAAAATACTCGGTTCATTGATGCTCGAGGCCAGATCCGATAGCGGTAATCTCTTCAAGATCCGACACCTTGTTATAGAAGGTGCTTCACAGTGGGTAGTCGGACGGAATTTTACCAACTATTGCGACATACTGCACATTCGGAAGCATGCAGTACAGCTCCCCTGTGATGATCCTTCTCTTGTTGACTATGTGTCCTATGTTGACCACGATATGCACTCATACATTCCATACAAGGTATTTGGTCCTCATGCCACCATCGAAGCTAGGCCAAACGAGAATGCTCTTTTCTGTGCCACGGCGCAAATTGACGCTTCAACGCAGTCCCGTCCGTGGACGACCACAAAGAAGATTATCGACAAAGTTCACAAACATGTATGTGGTCACTCTTCGTTCACTGACATGAAAGTTTTACTTGAACGTAACGACCTATGGGATGACTCCGCTCATGAGTATCTGTCCAATGTTATGCAACGATGCCAGAAATGTCGCAAGACTGCTCCACCGAAGGAAGAACGGAAGGTCTCTCTCTCAACGATTACGCGGGCATTCAATTCAGTTGTGTGCGTGGATCATGTCTTCCTCGGTGACACTGCAGTATTTCATATCATGGACTCCTCCTCTCGCTATTCTGCCGGCATGGTCGTGCCCAATACGTCTATGTCTCACGCTGTTTCCGCCTTGGAGACTGTCTGGATAAACCCATTCTGGACACCCGAGGCCGTTGTTTACGATCGTGCATTCAAGAATTCAGAGTTCGAAGAATACTTACAGCAGATAGGTGCATCTGGGCGTCCAATTCCAGCTCGCCGACACAACAAGAACGTCCTTGAGTCAAAGCACAAGATTTTACGCAACATTTATCTCCGCCTCAAGGATCAGGTCGATGTCGACTCGGCATCCAAAATCAGTACCTGTTCGGATTGTGTCTTAGTACAAAGGACTTTTCGTGTTTCTAATGATCTCTACGGCTCCGATACAATGTCTGCCCATGAGCTTGCGAAAGGATACACGCGTCCTATTGGCATTACAGCGCACCCTACTTACCTTCCGTCGGAGTTACGAGAGGCACACGACAAGCTCATTGCCAAGAGGAAGCTCACACTGATCCTCCGTTCCAAGTCTATAATAGAACCAGAAATCAGCACCGGTGACATGGTGGAGGTGTTCATCAAGAAGCAACACGAGAAGCGTGGTTCATGGACCGCACCAAAACTTGTCTTGTCGTACGACCATCCGTCGCGCACAGTAACTGTACCCGGCGCGCGTGGCAAAACTATCGCAGCTGCAGTTGAGGACGTTCGACACGCCGTTCTTGAAAATGACATTGCAACCGCAATCCAAGACGCAATCGATAGCCTAGACTGCTCTCTGGACATTGCTATATCAGGAACTGCTCCGAGCTCCAATGATACGGAACCGGATGACGACCAGGACAGTGGAACAAATGCATGTAACGATCACGATGGCGATGCCCCTGCCAGTGGGGAGGAAAATTTCGACCTCTCAACTCCTTCGGTACTATCCAAACCTGAGGTCGGAGATCATATCGAGGTTTATTGGCCTTTGGATGACAAGTACTATGGTGGGAAGGTGGCAGGTTATAACAATGACACTGATAAGCATGATGTAACATACGACGATGGAGAGAAGGAGTGTCTCAACCTTAGCACGGAGCAATGGCGTTTCGCGAATACATCTGATGAGGACGCACTAGCGAATAATGACATAGAGCTCGCCCCAGGATCGGAACTGACAAGCATTGAGGCCGAGGCAGTCGATCGCTACTTTCAGGTTTTTGGAAACAAGGACTTTATGCTCCACCAAGCGCAAGGATTGCCTCCTTTTGTAACTCAAAATGCATACATGGCTGAGGAAGAGTCCTTTTTGAAGACAGTTCGCCATGTTAATCTCGAAGAAATACCTCAAGGCGCCAACATTATTTCCAGTCACGTTCTCTACAAGGTCAAAGACCGTGATGATGGCACGCGTATTATCAAAGCCAGAATTGCACCACACGGCAACAAAGACGCGGACAAAGATGGCCTCAAGACCGACTCAACATCGTGTCCTCCGATCGGTATCCGCGCTTTACTGTCGCTTGCAGTGCTGAAAAAGTGGACGTTGGCTAAGATAGATTTCAAGTCCGCATTTCTACAGACGGGGGAAGCGACAAGAGATGTCTATGTCGTTCCACCACGTGAGTGCAGTACTCGCTCGAAGACAGTCTGGCTTCTGCTAACTGCTGCTTATGGCCTGGTGAACGCCGGCGCAAAGTGGCAGGCACACAGTGACCAGTTCCTTCACAGCTTGGGTCTCTCGCAGTTGCCATATATTCCGCAGCTCTTCTATATGAAGGAGATGGATGAAACTGTCATGGTGGCAGTGAAGGTTGTGGATGATATCTTGTTCGCAAGTGAGCTGCCCCGGTTACGTCGCATTGTGAGTGCGATTCAAGGTTCGTACACACTCGGGACAGTGGTATACAGTCCCGGCACTTTCAAGTTCTTTGGAATAACTATTCATCACGCAGACGATTTCACGATTCAGATACACGCAGATGACAAACTGACGGCTTGCGAAGCTTATCCAATCTCGCGGGCGCGGCGAAAGGACCAAACAGATTTACTCGATGCTCTGGAGCGTAAGGCTTATCGTTCGCTTAACAGCTCCCTGGGCTGGATTGGTGTGGGCCTATCTCCTTTCTGCGCGCATGCTGCAAGCTACCTGCAGCAAAAGGGTGCAAACCCTACAGTGGCCGATCTCGTCACCCAGATCAATATGCTACGCCTGCTCAAGAAATATGGGACATCTATTACGTTCCAACGACCGTCAGCTAAGGGAAATTACCCTGTATCTCTAGTTACTTTTGCTGATGCGAGCCGTCCTTCGGATCATGGTCAACTCGGAACGATATCTGGACTGCTTATTGGCGATCTGAAACGTGGATCAGTGTTTCATACGTTGTCCTGGAGCTCCCGTAAGTCGACGAGGCCAGTCAAGTCGATCGCGTCAGCAGAAACGCTTGCCGTTGGAGAGGGTATTGATGAAGGGAAGCTTCTTCGCAAGGCAATGGAGCGCCTGCTACATACGGACGTCGATCTGTCCATCGTACTCGACTCTAAGGATTTGTTCGAGACACTATCTACATGCCGCAACGCTACAGACCGCTCTATTCGTGCCGACGTGAACGTTATCCGTTTTGAGTTTGAGACGCGAGCTGTCTCTAAAATGATCTGGACCCCAGGCAAAACCAACCTTGCTGACCCTTTGACAAAGCCTACAAGTCCACTCTGCCAAGCGCTATCCGTTCTTCTCGTTGAAGGAAAGGTCCCCATCGACCTCACGGACTCAAAGCTACGATCATCTACACAATCGACTGGATGAGATGAACAATCCGAAAAGGGGGGAGAATTTGAGTACGGGTCGTACGCTACAGTGCACTGACACTTAGCGTCATTTCTAGTCCCCGACGAGTACAGTAACGAAGGTCCCTGTTGTCTTCGTATGTACGGCTCCGACGAAGACGAGTACAGTGACGACGGTCCCTGTTGTTCTCGTATGTACGGCTCCGACGAAGACGCCGTTGTCGGCATCTGTCTGCTTCTGTAACCTGCCGCTTCCAGAAGCACCTGATCAGCCGCATCCAGAAGCATCTGAAGACGACTCCCAAATTCGACCTCGGTCGCAAGTCTCCCTATAAATACTCTAGCTCAAGTAAACAACAGGAGGACGGCGGGGACATCAACAAGGACGATGATCTCTGTTTATTCTGTTCTACCTGATCCTTTTCTGCTACCTGTGCCCAGTGTGCCCTACGTTACCTTTCCCCTTCACCCGAAACCTTTACGTTCTACCCTTCGCTCCATACTTACCGCTCTCTACGCACCTGTTACCCCAACCTTTCATTGTTATGGGCCCAGTACATCAACGTGACCCACTTGCTGTCGTAAGTGATGTCTACCAAGATTTCACGT
>CAZKHC010000143.1:0-4782 GCA_964552135.1 uncultured Algimonas sp.
TATGCCGTATGTTGAGGTGAGAAGGGCTCGTTCTTAGTCAGCACCGCCCAGATGAAGCCGTATTGCTTGCGGCTTCTAGTCCAGAGTTAAAATATGACCGAACGATTATTGTCATCTAAAGAAGTCCAAGAGATTACAGGCATAAAGAGCAGGTCTACACTTTGGAAAAAATCACGTAATAAAATGGATAACTTTCCAATGCCATATAAAGATGGATCTAAGTTTACGCGATGGAAGATGTCTGAGTTTCAGGCTTGGATAGACACATTGGAGTTGGCCTGAAAATCTTGCCCCAGTTTGGCTAGAGAATAAGTTCATTATGTAATGACGCATCGGATCATTGATTCGGTGCGTTTATCTATTTTTTCTCCAATAGACTGAGTTTTGCCTTTATAACTTAAAATCATCAACAAAATCAGTCCTATTTCAATATTTTTCGCCAACTGGGCCGAGAACTGGGCCGAGCAACCTCAATATGCTTATTTATATAATAATTACAGTAACTTAAAGAGTAATAGTGGCGGGCGGGGAGGGAGTCACCACATTGTTTCATTGTGTTCATTGGTGTTACAAAACCCTATATAAAACAAATACTTATTGACTAGTTCGTTTATCTGTATTTAATTCAGTTCTATTGTATATCGCCTTACGGGAGGGACGGCGGGGGGACTGATAGAGGGACTTAATAAAGTTCGTTCTGATATGGAGATGGTTTTGTCGATAACTTTAAACAAGTTAACTGTAACAAAAGTTAGGTCAATCACAAAAGCTGGGCGTCATAGTGACGGCGGCGGACTCTTTCTTAAAGTAAGAAAGTCGGGCTCCAAAGCATGGGTCTTTAAGTATAAAAAAGGCGGAAAGCTGACAGAGTTAGGTCTTGGGGCTGTTCATACTATTAGTCTTGCTGAAGTAAGAGTTGTGGCTAGAGAAATGCGAAAACGTGTTGATAGTGGGTTACCAGCTATTGAGACGGTAAAACAAGAAGATCAAGTACCAAGCTTCCTTGAAGTAGTGAATCTAGTTCTAGAGTCAAAAGACTCTCTTTGGACTAATGATAAAACGAGAGTCCAGTGGCATATGACGCTAAAGAAATATGCAAAGCCCCTACATCATTATAAAATTGATGAAGTTACTACTCCTGATGTATTGAAGGTCTTGAAGCCTCTTTGGTTGAGTAAAAACGAAACAGCATCCAGACTGCGCGGTCGTATTGAAGCCGTTATGGATTACGCAAAAGCTATGGGGTGGAGGTCGGGCGAGAATCCTGCCCTGTGGAGAGGAAACCTAAATTTACTTCTACCAGCATATTCAAAAACTAAGAATGTAAAGCATCATGCTGCTTTGGCAGTTGACGATATTCCAGTATTCATGACTGATCTTAGGGCAAGAGAAGCAATGGTGGCTCGCCTACTAGAATTTATCATTCTTACTGCTTCAAGATCAGGTGAGGCGAGGTTTGCCACATGGGATGAAATTGATTTTGATAAATCATTATGGACTCTATCAGCTGAACGAATGAAAATGAGTAAAGCTCATGTTGTACCATTATCTAGAAGCGCAATAAACTTGTTAACTAATCTTGAAAAATATCGATCAGATAAATATATTTTTATACATCCACATACTACTAATGTTTTTTCAATAAATGCTACTCGCGCTCTCTTACAAAGGATGCGAAATGAGCGATTAACCACTCATGGTTTTAGATCTACTTTCAGAGATTGGGCTGGTGATAGAACATTGCATCAACGAGAAACCATAGAGGCTGCTTTAGCTCACAGTATAAAGGATAGAGCAGAAGCTGCTTATAGAAGGTCAACAGCTATAGAGAAGCGTCGCATATTAATGCAAGATTGGGATGATTATGGTAATGGAAAGACTTATCAGCCTAAATCGATAATACCACATTTGACACAATAGTTTCATTACCAATGATGCGCTCTACCACATCGACAATCTCCAAGGCGCTGCGCGGTGAATATCCGCAGTCCACGACTACAAATACAATGGCCCTAAACATAGGTGTGTAATCATCCGTAAACGGACAATTTATAAATACAGACTTGGAGTAAGCTAAGCTCAACCGGTTCTAGGCTGATTGCGCTGTGTCTCGGCGGCGCGCCTGACAGCCCTTCGGATTTGAGGTTTTGAAAATTGACCACCAGAAGGAGGCTTAGGTAATTTGCGACCATCTGGTAAAATCACAAATTTGCCACTATTGGAACGTGGTTTGGTTGGTCTTGTCATAAGCCCTATGTAACATCGAAATGGTTAAATGGGAATAGGAATATCAAATTCATGTAACGGCCCATATATCTAACATTATCTTCATCCATATATTTACCTGTTCTACGGCTTATCGCTGTTTGACTGAATGAGGTTTCAAGTATGTCTTGCTTTATGACCGAACCCAAGTTTACAACTTTTTATAGACAGGGGAATCTTCATGCCAACATTGGACTTCAAGGGTAAGCCATTTGTATATTCACATCATCTGAGTGTTCCGTTTCGGGGCCTTGAGATTGATACAAAAAAGTCGATGCCTAGCTCTGATGGGCCTTCACTAGATGATAACCTTATTATTCATGGTGATAATTTGCATGGTTTGAAAGCCCTGTTGCCAAAATATGCAGGAAAAGTGGACGTGTGTCAACGGCGGAGTAAAAACCTACCAGATGGCGGTGTAAAAGTAGTCCACTTAACTGGCGAGCCTTTTGCCGTCACGGGCGGTGTAAAAGTCGTCCAGTTGTCGTGAGTTAAGCGGTAGCTAGCCGAGCTTTACTTTGAGCAAGGCGGTAGCTGTCACCATTCATCTCTAAGATGCTGACATGATGAGTAAGCCGGTCAAGCAACGCACCTGTCAGGCGTTCAGTTCCAAAGGTCTCGGTCCATTCTTCGAACGGCAAGTTACTGGTGATGAGGGTCGATCCAGTTTCATAACGTAGAGAGACCAACTCAAACAGAAGCTCTGCGCCTGTTTTGGACAAGGGTACAAAGCCAAGCTCGTCAATGATCAATAGCGACACTTTGGCGAGGGACTTTTGTAATTTGAGAAGCCGTTTCTCATCCCGTGCCTCCATAAGCTCGTGTACGAGGGATGAAGCCGTTATGAACCTGACCGTCAGGCCCATCTGGCAAGCTGCCAGGCCTAGCCCGAGCGCGATATGGGTTTTACCTGTGCCAGATGGACCTAAAGCAATGACGTTCTCCCGGCGTTCTATCCAGCCGCAACGGGCTAGATCGGCGACCTGCAGTTTGTTTAAAGACGGGATCACCTTAAAGTCGAAGCTATCCAGAGTTTTAATCGCTGGGAACTTGGCGGACTTAATCTTACGCTCGATCATGCGCCGCTCGCGGTCGATTAACTCAAGCTCCGTCAGACGCGCCAGATAGCGGACATGACCTAGACCTTCAGACGCGCATTGGCGCGCGAGCTTATCATGCTCACGCAAGAACGTTGGGAGCCGCAGGGTTTTAAGATGGTTGGCTAGCAGAAGCTCCGGTGCGGCTTTGCTTGCAGAATCCGTCATGACGACGCGCCTGACAGAAGACCGCCATAGTTGGCCGCTTTTGTTGTTTGTATGTTGGTGCGCGGCAAGAACGGATAAATACTCATATCGAGTCTGGCGGGCCGCCTCTCGACCCGGCACAATACCAGATGCCGTATGGCATCAAAGCTGATGGCGCGGCGCATCAGGGCGTCTTTTATGGCTGCGTGTACAACTTCCATGTCAAATCCCTCTAGCAAACGCAGAACCTGCACATACTCCCGCTTGCCAGCAGATCCACTTCGGCGCTCCAGTATCCGCTGTAAGGTCGCAAACGCCTTGGGAAGCTCCCAGCCCTGCAATGGCACGGCTTGATCCAAAGCATTTATCTTACGCTCAATCAGCGGCAGATAATGGAGCGGATCAAAGATTATATCCTGCGTTTTATAAGACCGAGGGTGAACGGCGATCACATCGGTTTTATGGCCAATGACAACCTTATCGACGAAGCCTTTAATCCAGACGTCCTGATGGCCATAACGTACAGGGACGGAGTAATCATTGCCCTTATAGCGCACAACTGATGTGGACATGACCCGCCCGCTTTTTTGATCACAAGCTTCAAACGGAGCGGCAGGTAATGCGCTCATCGCGCCCAAGTCACGCACAAGCCGCTGCGCAATGCTCTCACTATGCCCGCGCAGGACAGCGCATTGCCGCTTGCGGCATTGCTGCTCAAGATAATTATTGAAGTCCTCAAGACTGTCAAAGCGCGGAGTCGGTACCATGAAGTTACGTCTTGCAAATCCCACAAGCCCCTCGACTTTACCCTTGTCGTTACCCTTCCCAGGTCGGCCATATCGGTCTTTAATGACATAATGCGAAAGCATGGCCGAGAAACGGTCGGTGCGTTTGCGGGTGCCATCAGGCATGATTTTGGCCACGAGGCAGCGGTCATTATCATAGACGATAGAACGCGGCACTACCCCGAAGAAGGCAAAGGCATGGACATGCCCGTCAAGCCAGGCCTCAGTGTTCGCTCGGGGATAGGCTCGGATGTAGGATCCGTCGCTGTGCGGTAAATCGAGAGCAAAGAAAAACACCTTCTGCTCCACACCTGCGATAATCGCCCGTGCCTCTCCAAAGTCTGCTTGTGCATCTCCAGGCTTGTGTGAGAGTGGCACAAACATCTCTTGGCCGCCCCGCTTTTGCTCACGGATGTAATCCTTCACAATCGTGTAGCCGCCCGTGAACCCACACTCGTCTTTTAACCGATCAAACACACGCTTGGCCG
>CAZKHC010000144.1:0-4761 GCA_964552135.1 uncultured Algimonas sp.
AGCATTTCCTTTGGAATGACCTGCCAGAATTTCGTTCTTGCAAATTCCCATTCCGCGAGGACTTTTTTGGAAAATTCGCTGCCCGTTTGCGCGGCGTGTTTGCGGATGAGGTCGAGGCACTCTTCCTCGTAATGCTCGCTGCCGAAACGTTGCCAGACGACGCTGTCGGGATTGACGGCTTTTTCAAACTCATCATCGACATCATAGAGATAGGCCATGCCGCCCGTCATGCCTGCGCCGAAATTATCACCCACAGACCCAAGCACGACCACCACGCCGCCTGTCATATATTCGCAGCCATTCGTTCCGAGACCTTCGACAACGGTTTTTGCGCCGGAATTTCGAACGGCAAAGCGTTCTCCGGCGCGGCCAGCCGCCATGAGCGTCCCTTTGGTCGCGCCGTATAGGCAGGTATTGCCGATAATCGCGGAACTATGCGGATCGATGGGCGTATGACCTTGGGGCGAGACAATAATTTCTGCGCCAGAGAGGCCTTTGCCGACATAATCATTGGCGTCGCCGTCAACGATTAGTCGCAAACCTGTCATGCCAAAAGCTCCAAGCGATTGCCCTGCCGAGCCGCGCA
Organism: uncultured Algimonas sp.; assembly: GCA_964552135.1. Taxonomy (GTDB): domain Bacteria; phylum Pseudomonadota; class Alphaproteobacteria; order Caulobacterales; family Maricaulaceae; genus Litorimonas. Next base: position 587 of record CAZKHC010000144.1, read on the forward strand.
ATCGGACAGTGAGATGCCCATCCGTTAGGCCTTCCGCGCCGAATGTTTTATAAATATGTGAACTGGTCCGCGTCCCTACTGCGCGGTGCGTATTTTGAACCGTATAGGTTAGATTGGTCTTTTCGCCGCGTTCGAAGAGCTGACTTGCGTCTGTGATAATTTGTGGGTCCAGCGTATCCGGAACGTCAATACGGCCTTGGCGGCTGTCGAGAACAGGGGCACGGTCGACTTGAGCGAGGACCGGATTCAAATCGAGATCATCGAGATTTTCCGCGCCGCGGCTAACCTGGGCGAGCAGGTCTGTGCGGCCAATGATTTGGTCGAGGGATTCAAAGCCCATTTGCGCAAGTATCTCGCGTACATCTTCGGCGATAAAGGTCATGAGGTTGATGACCTTCTCAGGCGTGCCGGTGAATTTCTCGCGCAGGGCTGGGTCCTGAACACAGACACCAACGGGGCAGGTGTTAGAGTGGCACTGACGTACCATGATACAACCCATCGCTACGAGCGAGAGCGTCCCAATACCATATTCTTCTGCGCCGAGCAGAGCTGCGATAACAATATCGCGGCCTGTCTTTAGCCCGCCATCTGTCCGTAAAGTCACTGTGTCGCGGAGGTTATTCAGTGTCAAAACTTGATGCGCTTCGGAGAGGCCAAGTTCCCAAGGAATGCCGGCATATTTTAGCGAGGTGTTAGGCGATGCACCTGTGCCGCCATTGTGGCCTGCAATCAGGATTGTATCGGCTTTGGCTTTCGCCACGCCTGCCGCGATGGTTCCGACGCCGGAACTCGCTACGAGTTTCACGGCGACGCGGGCGGTTGGGTTTATTTGCTTGAGATCATAAATCAGCTGCGCGAGATCTTCGATAGAGTAAATATCGTGATGCGGCGGCGGGGAGATAAGGCTCACGCCCGGAGTCGCATTCCGGAATTTCGCGATCATTTCTGTGACCTTAAATCCGGGCAGCTGTCCGCCTTCGCCGGGCTTTGCGCCCTGCGCGACTTTAATCTCAATTTCGCGGCATTGGTTTAAATATTCCGCTGTGACGCCAAAGCGGCCTGAGGCGATTTGTTTGACCGCCGAGTTGGGATTATCGCCATTCGGAAGCGGTACATAGCGGGCGCGGTCTTCACCGCCTTCGCCGGAGACAGATTTTGCGCCAATACGGTTCATGGCGATATTAAGCGTCCCATGGGCTTCGGGTGAAAGCGCCCCCAAGGACATGCCGGGTGTACAGAAACGGCGGCGAATTTCATTGACCGATTGAATGCGGTTCAGCGGCAGCGCTTTGCCCGCTTGTTTTATATCGAGAAGATCACGAATTTGAATCGGCGCTTGGCTGTTCACGACATCCGCGTATTTGCGGTAGAGTTGATAATCTTCGCGCGTCGTTGCCTCTTGTAGCATATGAATCATGTCGGCTTGATAAGCATGGCGCTCACCTTTGGCGCGCACGCGGTAGAGCCCGCCAATTGGCAAGCGGACCGCCGCGCTGTCATAAGCGGCTTCATGTGCGTCGATGATTTTGACTTCCAGCCCAGCAAAACCAATCCCCGAAATACGGCTGGTCATGCCGGGGAAATTTTCTCCAACAAGCGCGCGGGAAAGGCCAAGGGCTTCGAAATTATTTCCGCCGCGATAAGAGGAAATAACGGAGATGCCGTTCTTTGAAATAATTTTCAAAAGCCCGCCTTCAATGGCCTTTTTATATTGGGCGACGGCTTCGTCTGTGGACATGTCCAAGAGGCCGCGTTTGACTCGGTCCGCAAGCGAATCTTGCGCCATATAGGCGTTCACGACAGTTGCGCCGGCTCCGATGAGAACGGCGAAATAATGCGTATCTAAACACTCCGCTGAGCGCACGATAATGGAGCAGGAAGAGCGCAAGCCTTGCTGCACGAGATGGGTTTGTATGGCGCCCGTGCAGAGAATAATCGGCGCAGCGGCTTTGTTCTCATCCGTAAACTCATCGGAGAGAACAATATTTTCAACGCCATCCCGAACAGCCTCTTCGGCTTCGGATTTGATACGGGCCAGCAGCGATTTGATAGAACGGCCGCCAGGCTTCTCTAGCGCCGAAACGGGATCAAATGTACAATCAATGACGCGGACATTTTTCTTGCCAACGACTTTGACGAAGCGGTCATACATCCCCGTCGTCATGACCGGACTTTCCAGTACGAGCATTTCTTTGGTTTGGGTGCCAGCTTCGGCGAGAATATTACGTAAATTCCGGAAGCGCGTTTTTAGGCCCATCACACGGGTTTCGCGCAAGGGATCAATCGGCGGATTTGTGACTTGGCTGAAATTCTGCCGGAAGTAATGCGACATAGGGCGGTAAATATCAGACAGTACGGCAAGCGGCGTATCATCTCCCATAGACCCAATCGTCTCTTTGCCCATCTCGGCCATGGGCGAGAGGATGAGTTCCAAATCTTCTAAGGTTTGACCACAGGACATTTGGCGGCGGGCGAGGGCCTCGCCTGACAATGTGATATTTTCAGGACCAGCTAATTTAGCGTCTAGATTGACGGATTTTTCTAGCCATTTGCGGTAAGGTTTTTTGTTCGCGAGTTCATCGAGAATATCTGTCGAATTATAGAATTTCCCTTCTTCTAAATCGATAGCAATCATACGGCCGGGTTTAAGCGCGCCGCGCCGAACAATGTCGCCTTCATCCATCGGACACATACCGGTTTCAGACCCGACAGCCAGGATACCGTCTTTTGACATAGAATAACGCAGGGGCCGAAGACCATTACGGTCCAGTCCCGCCATGACCCAACGACCGTCATAGGCCGCTAGAGCCACAGGGCCGTCCCAAGGTTCCATCACGGCATTGCAATATTCATAAAGCGAACGCCAGCTCTCGGGCATGAGGCCCGCGCGTTTCGAATAGGCTTCGGGAATTAGAAGCGTTTTTGCCATTGGGGCTGTGCGGCCTGCGCGAACGAGAAGTTCAAAGACTGCGTCGAGCGCCGCCGAGTCTGAGCTTCCTTTTTGAATAACAGGTTTCACGTCTTCAGAGCGTTCAGAGAAGGCTGCGGAGGCCATTTTAATCTCATGGCTCTTCATATGATTCATATTGGCTTTGAGTGTATTTATTTCGCCATTATGCGCGAGCATGCGGAAGGGTTGCGCGAGTTTCCAAGACGGGAATGTATTGGTTGAAAAGCGCTGATGATAAATCGCGGCGCGAGAGATGAAACGATCATCTTTGAGGTCGGGATAGAAATTATCGATATCTTCCGCGAGGAACATGCCTTTGTAAATAATTGTCTGAACCGAGAGCGAGCAGACGTAAAAACTCGGAATGGCCGCCGCAATGACAAGCTTCTCAATTCGCCGGCGGACAATATAAAGTTCGCGCTCTAATGTGTTACCTTTGCGGCCCTTTGGATCGCGGAACATGACTTGCTCAATGGCGGGGCGTGTGGCTTTGGCTTTTTCGCCAATGATGGACACATCAATTGGGACTTGCCGCCAACCATAAATATAAAAACCTTCCTTGAGGAGTTCTGTTTCCACAATTGTCCGCGCGGCCTCCTGCGCACCGAAATCTGTGCGCGGCAAGAAAATCATTCCAACGGCGATTTTAACATTGGCTGGTTTGTGGCCTGTGCGCTCGACTTGGGAGCGGAAAAACTCTTGCGGAATATCAAGACGGATACCCGCGCCGTCGCCTGTTTTACCATCGGCATCTACCGCGCCGCGATGCCAGACATTCTTTAGAGCTTGGAGGGATTTTTCGACAACATCTCTTCGCGGCGTACCGTCTACAGAGGCCACAAGGCCGACGCCGCAATTGGAGCGTTCATGCGCAGGATCATACGCGCCGGCTTCAATGAGCGCGTCGCGTTTAGCTGTGAAATTATTGAGCCAGTTTGTCATGTGTCTGCTCCCTTTATTCCGCTGCTTCTAAAACAGCTTCGCGTTCTAGTTTGCGCAAGTATTTATGCATGGCGACGGCAGCGTCACGGCCTTCGCGGATGGCCCAGACAACAAGGCTGGCGCCGCGCACAATATCGCCTGCCGCGTAAACACCTTTTAAGTTCGTCTCAAATGTCAGCGGATTAACGCGCAATGTGCCCCAGCGCGTGGTCGTGAGCTGCGGCGAGAGCGTTTTCATATCTTCTGGCGTGAACCCGAGGGCCTTGATGACAATATCTGCATC
>CAZKHC010000145.1:0-4738 GCA_964552135.1 uncultured Algimonas sp.
AGGGTGTCTGGAATAGCATCGTCGCTTTGCAGCTCAAAGAGCGAGAGGATGAGATCATATTTCCTGTCGAGGTCAGCGGGCGTGGAGATATAATCAAATGTTGCGGGTTGCCGTTCGGCGCGGAGGGCTTCCGTTATCAGCTTGCGGCTATCCACGGCCCCAACCAAAGCGGCCCGATCAAATTTTCGGTTTATATCTTCCAGCCGCGACGCCGCATCTTCGGCGGCACGCTTTATCAGAAAAGACACACCCTTTCGGACTTGGCGTTTGGCACTGCGGGCCTGCGCTAAATTACGCGCAGTTGGGTTAAAAATTTTTGGGGGCGACGAGCTCATTTCTCTCCGCTACTCTCATTCTCATGCCAAAAGCGCAAGATGACAGCCTCAAAGAGTTTACGCAGCGTCGGCTGACATCGGCTGGCAGCGCGGTAATTGATACGCTGCTGCCGCCGCAGGATTTACTGGGGTTGGAGGCGGATCCCATCGCGCGGCGCATGTGGGCAGAGGTGCGCTTCTTGGATGCACCGTGGTGCGAGGCTTGCGGTTTTCCCTTTGAATATGCGGTAACGGGCAGCTCGCTTTGCGCGCGCTGTTCGGTAAAGCGCCCCGCCTATGACCGCGCCCGCGCGGCGATGGTGTATGATGAAGGATCGCGTGCACTTATCCTGTCTTTCAAACATGGAGGCCGCACAGAAGGCCTCGTAAGTTTCGCGGCGCAAATGCGAAGAGCAGGCCGTGATGTGCTGGAGGGTGCAGAGCTGCTCATGCCTGTGCCGCTCCATCGGACGCGCCTGATTAAGCGGCGCTATAATCAAGCCACGTTGCTCGCGCGGGCTTTGGCAAAAATCACAGCTGCGCGGTTTGAACCTGATGTGCTCTTCCGAACGCGCCGCACGGACAGCCAAGGCGGATTTAATGCGCGCGCGCGGGCTGATAATGTGCGCGGAGCCTTTTCGGTGAAAAATGCAGACCGCATAAAGGGCTGCCATATCGTCTTGATTGATGATGTTCTAACGACGGGCGCAACATTAGAATCTTGCGCACGCACATTAAAACGCGCGGGCGCCGCACAGGTCGATGGTATTTGCCTCGCGCGCGTGGCAAAAGCTGCCGCACTTCCTACATAAGCTATTCACACTAGAAGGATCTTTCATGGCCAAAGTTGAAATGTACACCAAAGCCTTTTGCCCTTTTTGCATAAGAGCCAAGGCACTGCTGAAGAAAAAAGGCGTGGATGTCATCGACATTCCGGCAGCAATGGACCGCGATAAACGCAAAGAAATGAATGCCCGTTCTGGCGGCGCCAATACCTTCCCGCAAATTTTCATCGACGGTCATCATATTGGCGGCTGTGATGATATTCATGCGCTGGACCGCCGCGGCGGGCTTGATCCTTTGTTAGGGCTCTAGGTTTTGAAGGCTGCCGCCATCCAGATGCGATCCGGCGTAAACGTCGCGGCGAATATCGCGGCGGCGAGCGATCTCGTCCGCGCGGCGGCAGGTGATGGCGCGCGCTTTATCGCAACGCCTGAAATGACGCATCTTTTGCAGCGTGACCCAGAGGCGTTGAGGCGCGATGTTCGAACAATGGACGAAGATGCGGGTTTAAAGGTTTTTTCAAACCTTGCCGCTGATTTGTCGATTGAACTGCTCATTGGTTCGCTGGCCATTTTGCGCGGCGATGGAAAAATCGCCAATCGTTCGCTGCTCTTTGCGCCCGATGGGACATTGAGTGCGCAATATGACAAAATCCATCTCTTTGAAGCGTCTTTGTCAAAATCGGAAATGTACCGCGAGGCGGATAGCTATGCTGCCGGAGAAACCCCTATGACGGCGAAGGCAGGCGAGCTCTCGCTCGGTTTGTCCATTTGTTATGACCTGCGTTTTCCTTCGCTCTATAGCGGTTATGCGCGCGACGCAGTGGACGCTATCACGGCCCCCGCCGCTTTCACGGTTGCGACGGGCAAGGCGCATTGGGAAATATTGCTGCGGGCGCGCGCCATTGAAACAGGCGCATATGTCATTGCCCCCGCGCAAGGGGGTCATCACGAAGACGGGCGGAAAACATGGGGCCGGTCTATGATTATTGGGCCATGGGGTGAGGTGGCTGCAAAGCTAGACAATGATGAACCAGGCTTCATTTGTGCAGACATTGACCGCGCGAAAGTCGCGCAAGCGCGAAAGCGGATTCCAGCTTGGCGAGGGAGCGCCTTATGATCCGTTATAATCTCATTTGCGCGCGAGATCATGAGTTTGAAGGCTGGTTCTCATCTTCGAAAGACTATGATGAGCAAGCGGCATCTGGTCTTTTAACTTGCCCTGTCTGCGGCACAAAAAAAGTTGAAAAAGCCATTATGGCACCAGCCGTAAAAACGGCGCGAAAATCCGAAGCCCGAGCCCAGAAAAATAGCGAAAAGGCCGCTATGGCGATGAACGCCGTTGCGGCGAAAATCAGAAGTGAGATTGAGAAAAATTGCGAAAATGTCGGCAGGGAATTCGCCGAAGAAGCCCGCGCTATTCATTACGGCGAAAAACCAGAGCGCGGGATATATGGCTCCGCCACGCCCGAAGAAACGGCCGAACTCAAGGATGAAGGCATCGACGCGCATCCTTTGCCGGATGTCTTTGTTCCCGATGCTGATAAACCAAAGTTGAATTAATGACCTCCTCTGAAAAAAATAAGCCGCGCGCTATTGTTTTAGGGGCCGGGTCATGGGGGACTGCGCTCGCGCAGCTCCTCGCGTCTAACGGACAATCTGTGACGCTATGGATGCGGGATTCCGAGCAAGCCGCTGCGATTAATACGTCTCGTGCAAACAAGCGCTATTTGCCGGATGCAAAGCTTCACGACGGAATCACAGCAACAGCCGAGACGCCTGAGTTTTCTAACGCTGCCCTCTGCCTCTCTGTGATTCCAGCCCAATATACACGCGCGCAATTAACGCGTTTTGCGCCGCATATTCCGAAAGGCTTGCCGATTGCGCTTTGCTCAAAGGGTATCGAAATTTCGACATTGGATTTCATGAATGAAGTTCTGGCGGAAGCTGTTCCGCAGGCGGAGCGCTTTGTCCTGTCAGGGCCAAGTTTTGCCCGGGACGTTGTCAAAGGCCTGCCGACGGCGGTGACCCTTGCAGGCGATGATTTAGACGCAGCGAATAAGCTGGCCCCGATGATAAGAGGGCTGACGTTCCGCCCTTATACAACCGATGATATGATCGGCGCAGAAGTGGGCGGCGCGGTGAAAAATGTACTCGCCATTGCCTGCGGCATGCTACTCGGAATGGGACTTGGACAAAGCGCCCATGCGGCGCTTATCGCGCGCGGCTTTGCCGAAATGAACCGCCTTGGCGCGGCGCTTGGCGCGCGGCCGGAGACTTTGTCGGGGCTGTGCGGGTTAGGGGATTTGGTTCTCACCTGTAGCTCAACGCAATCTCGGAACATGTCATGCGGGATGCAGCTGGGGAAAGGTGAGAGCCTTGCGGCGATTTTAGCGTCACGAAATTCGGTCACAGAAGGCGTTGCAACTGCGCCCGCCTTGGTGAAACTCGCTGAGCGGGAAAATGTCGATATGCCGATTAGCAAAGCCGTCAATCGCGTGCTCAGCGGGGCGATTACACCTGCGCAAGCGATGACAGAATTGCTTTCAAGACCTCTGAAAAGCGAAGCCGGTTAGGCGGCGATGCGCAGCGCAGGTTTTGGCGATGGTCGCTGTTGCGGTGATTTAGGTTGAGGCGTTTTGCTCAGACGTTCCAAGATGGCTTTATCTGTCGCAAAAGGCCCCAATTCCAGAAAGGCCCGCTCTTGTCGGGCATCCCCGGGGAAAGCGGCATAGGCTCTGGCGCTTTCAAAACTAATTGTACGATCAAAAAATGCGCGGCGTAGACGCGGCGATAGGCGCGCTAATGTTAAGACTTGTGTCACGCATTTGCGTGTCAAAAAGAGATCCGAGGCGATGGCAGCGACATCTTGGCTTTTGCGGAACATATTTGTCACGGTCATATAAAGATCGCGGTTCGACATAAGCGCGGGGGCTTGACTAGGCGCATGGCGCGCATCTTTCAGCTCAATATAAGGAATATTGACGAGGGATCGCGGCAAACGGCCCATGAATTCAAGTCGTTTAATCGCCGCTAAGCGCTTGCGTCCATCGACAACGACGAGGCGTCCATTGGACCGAGACACAATAATCGGGGAGAGAAGGCCAAAGCGCGCAATCGAGGCTTGGACGGCTTTAATATCCTTCAAGAGACCGCCAATTAAGAGGCGTGGTCTTAGAGTTGTGAACATATCCACAGGGGCTGTTTTAACTTGGGACATGGGGGTGTCCTTTCATATTTAACATGACTCTAACCTGACTGATTAAATCTTACCGGAACCCATCGGTTCCATTAAAAAATAGCCAATTTAGTTAACATGCATTAACGTCTTAATCGCATGTTATGTATAGCTTTTTTGTTCAAATTAAGACAGACACAGTTGAATCACATAAGGGCGAGAGCCCTGTGAGGCCTTAAGGTATTATTAATTAATTAACCCTTTGTTTACCTTATACCCACTGTTATATAGTTTATCGACATATCCACAGAGGTTTTCCACACATTGGTGACGGGATTTAAATTCATCCCAATTTGTTCGGTGACATCTAATCCGGCATCTTTCATCCATTTCGTGAGCTCATTTGGCTTAACAAATTTCGCATATTGATGTGTGCCGCGCGGGAGCCAGCGCAGCACATATTC
>CAZKHC010000146.1:0-4696 GCA_964552135.1 uncultured Algimonas sp.
TTAGTTGTCTTTTCAGTTAGAGAACGACAATGTCGATGATCAAGCCAAATAAGCCGGGATGTTATGAGGGAAAGAGGGACCTGCTTGCTGTGAGTTCGTGGTTATATCAAGTGAAGCAATATCTTGATTTAGTGCAGGTAGGAAGCTCTGGAACCATTCTCGATGACGGTACAAGGATTTCGTTTGCATCTACATTCTTCACAGGCACAGCGGCCAGTTGGTGGTACACAGTGGTTCAGAGTCAAAAGATCCCAACCACCTGGCCAGAGTTTGAGAACGCGCTTAGAACAGAGTTTGTTCCCCAGGACAGTTTGAGAAGGTCCCGGGACAAGATTCGCAAGCTCACACAGCGCAATTCAGTCTCTGCATATCTCGCAGAATTTCGCAACGTCTCCCTTATGATTCCTAACATGACAGAGGATGAAAAGGTTGACAGATTCTGTGTTGGATTGAAGCCGCAGATTAGACTGGAGGTTCTCAAGAGCGGTGTTCAAACGCTTGAGCAAGCCGCAAGAATAGCTTTGAATGTGGATAGCGCCTTGTACGGAGCTGAAATGTTTTCCGAAGGTGGGCAAAGTCGGGGTAACACGAGTGCAGAGGTACCGCAGCCGATGGATATTGGCAACCTCGAGCAAGGAACTCGTAGAAGACCCAGTGGGCAGCGTAATAAGGACCTTGAGAACAACGCCTGTTTCAAGTGTCACAAGGTTGGCTGTCGCCCGTGGAAGCATAGGAGAGGCTCAGAGAGTGGTGGTAGTGGCAGGAAGTCTGTGAACTTCAATAATGCTGGTGTTAACGCAAACTCTAGTTCGGAAAACTAGAGGGTCCGCCAAAGATGAAGTGCACTCAGGGCGGACCTGAGGTGAGTGCGATGGGTAACCTGGCTGCAGATGTAAGGCAGTTGCAGGATGAACTTCGCGGTTTGAGACTGGATGTGAAGAAGGTCTTAAGTGAAGCCGCTGAGGTGAATACCACTATCCGAAGTCATGATGAGGATTCTACTGAAGGACTTATACCGGTAGAACCCCTCCTAGTACTTGATGGAGATCTCAACGGAAAGAGAGTTCGAGTACTTAAGGACGACGGATGTAACACGAATGTGGTATCTCACGACTTCTTCATGAACAATCGAAAGTTGTTCAGTGTTGTGAAGAAGAATGTTGAAGTTCGGCACTCTAAGCGTGAAACAGTGGAAGAGGCATCAGAAATCATTCTGGGTGGAACTGTTCGTATAGGAACCCATGTTTTCAAATCAAACTGGGTAGTTGCGAGTTGCAGATACGATGTTCTCCTAGGAATGCCTTGGCATGTTGCCCACAATCCAAAAATTGACTACTCAAGACGGATTGTGAAGGTTGGTGCTGATATCCTACCACTGGAAACCACATTAGATTTGAAGGAAGACAAGGTTCAAGTGATGAACCTTGGAGTTAAGAAGTTCAGGCGTATGCTCAAGACAAAGAGTTCCCGTGAAGACTTTAAAGTGTTTCAGCTGGTTCAAGTGAATGCTATGAAGGGCAAACCAGTGAAAAGTAAGGAGGAACTTCTTTCGAGCAAAAACGCAGAATTAAGAAGGCTTTTGTGCAAGTATGAGATGGTATTACAAGAAGAACTTCCGGATGGATTACCGCCGAAGAGATCAGTGGATCATGAGATCGAGGTAAACGGGGATGAGAAGCCGCCACATCGTCCACTCTTCCAGCTGTCGCCTGCTGAATTGATAGCAGCGAAGAGTTATGTTAAGGACATGTTGAAGAAGGGGAAGATTAGACCTAGCAAGTCTCCCTACGGCGCCTCTCTTTTCTTTGTCAAGGACAAGGATAAACCGTTGCGAGGTGTTGTTGATTATCGTGCTCTTAATCGTATTACAAAGAGGAACAACATGCCGCTGCCTAGATCAGATGAGATGTTCGACAGACTGGGTGGAGCTAGCGTCTTTTCGAAGTTGGATCTGAAAACAGGTTTTCATCAGATTCGAGTTCGGCCAGAAGACATCGAGAAGACTGCATTCAATACAAAGTACGGTCAATTCGAATACTTAGTGATGCCGATGGGACTATGCAACGCACCTGCTACGTTCCAGTCACTAATGAACCGTATTTTCTATGACTGTATTGATGTCTTCATGGTCGTATATATGGACGATTTGCTCATCTTCAGTAAGGATGAAGAGTCACATCTCAAGCATTTGGAAACGGTTTTATCCCGACTCAAGGAAAACGACCTGTACGCGTCACCTAAGAAATGTGAGTTCATGAAAGATGAAATGAACTTCTTGGGTTTGATTGTGGGAAAGAACGGAATTCGAGTTAACCCAGAAAAAGTCAAAGTTCTTAAGACGTGGCCTAAGCCAGAGAATTTGACTGAGTTAAGGAGTTTCTTGGGTTTAATTCAGTTCTTCCGACGCTTTATCAAAGGGTTTTCCGGGATTGCCGCTCCACTGACTGATCTTACGAAAAAGGAAAAAGGTATCCAATGCTGGAATGAGAAATGCGATGAGTCATTTGAGTCGTTGAAGAACTCAATAACAAGTGCACCGATCTTGATTGCTCCGGATTGGAACAAGCAGTTCCGCGGACATGTTGACGCGTCCCAGTTAGCTGTGGGAGGAACTTTGACCCAGCTGGACGAACATGGCAATGATCGAGTGATTGCGTTCTTCTCCAAGAAGTTGACCCAAGCAGAAACGGATTATACCGCGAATGATCGCGAGTTGTTGGGTCTAATTTACTTCTTGAAACGATTCAGATGTTACTTGGAAGGTTCAAGCTTTGAGATCTTGACGGATAATCAGGTATTGAAACATTTCTTTGACAAACCGAGACTAAGTCGAAGAGAAGCACGGTGGCTAGAGACTCTTGGAAACTTTGGCATCTTCCCTATCACCTTGAAACAAGGAAAAATTCATGTTCTGGGAGATGCATTATCGAGAGCGCCACATGTAGCCAAGCCAGATTCCGACTTAGATGTTTCATTTAATACCGTGGAGATTCCTGAATTTCAGCTTGACTCCATCATTGGGCATTATGAAGAAGACCAGTTCTTGGGACCTATCGTGAAAGCCATGGATGGTGAATTGCCGAGTGACCCAGTGCAGCGAAGTAAGGTGGAGAAGTTAGTGCCATTGTTTAAGAGAGATGGGAAGCGACTGATTTATGAAGAGAAGCTCTGTATTCCTCGCAGATGCGTCGCTAACGTCTTACAACTGGCACATGACTCCAAGATCGCTGGTCACTTCGGTTTTGCAAAAACGATGTCCAGACTGGAAAAATACCATTGGAAGCACAAGAGTCGAGACGTGAAGAAATACGTCCAGGGCTGTATGGTTTGCCAACAGAAGAAGGATCATGGAGGTCCCAAGCTGACAGAACCAACACCATTAGAGGTACCGGAACGACGATGGGGATCTTTGGCGACAGATTTTATTGTGAGTCTGCCAAAAACGAAGAATGGCTTCGACTGCATTACTACTTGGGTTGATCGGTTGTCAAGGAGAGTTCATTTCATACCCTCCAAGACTACTGATACAGCAGTCGATTGTGCCAATGCATTCTTCAGTGATCTGTTCAAGCATCATGGGATGCCGGATAGTATCGTGTCGGATCGAGATTCCAAGTTCACGTCAAAGTTCTGGGCGCGCCTCATGGAGTTATGTGGTGTTAAGTTGAAGATGTCAACTAGTCGTCATCCACAAACTGATGGAGCATCTGAAGTAATGAACCGGATGGTTGAAAACTATCTAAGATGCTATTGCTCTTATCATCAGGACGATTGGGATGAATTGTTACCTTCTGCTGAGTTCGCCTATAACTCTTCTGTCAGTGAAGATCTGAGTATATCTCCGTTTGAGCTTGATCTTGGTTGGGTTCCGAAGTCACCCTTGGATTTGATATCTCGTAAGGATAGTCCGAACGAGACAGTTGAAGAGTTTAAGTCGAGGCTTAAAGGTTCGCTTGAAGATGCACGGTTTGCGCATCAAGTAGCGAAAGCTCGACAGAGTGCGTACAAAGAAAAGATGTACCAAACTCCTTCATACAAGGTTGGTGACAAGTTGTGGATCAATGAGAGTCTGTTTAAAGATGCGTATTCAAAGTCGCAGAAATCAGACAAGTTGACGGCGAAACGGTACGGACCCTTTGAGATTAAGAAGTTGGTTGGTAAGAATGCTGTGAAGTTGGATCTGCCGAGTCATTTCAAGATCCATCCTGTTATTCATGTGATTCATACGACTCCATACCGTGAACAACCCGCCGACATTGCACAACCTGTGACGCCGCGGCCAGATCCTTTGCCAACTGTTGAAGGGGATGAATACCAAGTGGAATCCATTTTAGCTCATCGAAAGAGAGGAAGAGGATATCAGTGGCTGACTTTGATGAAGGGAACGCCTACTCATGAGGCAGAATGGCAGCCGACGAGGGATTTCATTGACAAAGATGGTACTTTGACTACCGCTTTTCTTGAGTATATTAAGGAGAAGAATTTGTTACCCCACTTGCGTTGACGCGGACGTCAACAGGAAGGAGGTGGGAATAGTGGAACAATGCATGTGCAACAATCTGGAGTGTACTGGACGGGTACACGAGAACACTCTAGATAGTGGAGAGTAATCCAGAATATGCTAGCTGCATATGGGCATGCGATTGTTTATACGTGGGAGAAATATTTTAGTTTATTTTCTGACGTGTAATTAGAA
>CAZKHC010000147.1:0-4567 GCA_964552135.1 uncultured Algimonas sp.
CGGTGGCGCGCCATGGCCCTTGGGTGAGTGTCGGTTTGTCTGACATGCGGGGCCGATAGCAGGGTTGCGCGCGAATTTCACGGGATTACTGCGGATGGAGCGTAATCTGTCGGGTATGGTTAACGGGGTGTAAACGCTTTGCGGCGAGTTTGGCCCCATGATTCGACGGATTCTCCTTCTCTCCTGTTTTGGGGCCGCTTGTGCGGTTTTATCGGCCTGTACCTACGGCGCGCCGATTACCGCTCCCGCGCAGCAATTCCGTCCGTTTCCGGGGCAGGGGCAATATGTGCGTCCCGCCTATTTGAACGCCGAAATCACACCGCGCGTGCCGCCAACGGATGTGTGCCGCTCGCAGCTCTATCAAGGTCTACTGGGGCGGCATGAAGGCGCGATTTTCATTCCGGGCCTGCCAGGGCGTAAACGCATCATTAAACCCGCCGAGGTCGAGGGCTTTGGTTATGGCCGCCAAGATTTCCTCTATGAGCGCCCGCCCTTTGTCCAAGTGCAAGATTTCCTGCCGGACCAAGTGCTTTATGCGCCTGCGATTTCAACGCTGCGGGATCGGCTGAATTTGGGCCCGAATGTGCAGGAGCGCCTCACGATTGAATTGGATGATGAAGGTATCGTCCAAGAGGTGACCTGTGGGTAAGTGGGCGGCTAAGCGGCGTTAATCCAGACCTTCGCGCGCCCGCGCCTGTTCATAAGTTTCCAGCGCCGTCAACCACTCCATCTCTAGCGTTTCAAGCTGAGTTGCCGTTTTTGCCCGGCTCTGGCCGAGTTGAACCGCTTCATCCGGATTTGTGCGGAACAGATCCTCACGGGACAGGCGTTGGTCGATATCTTCCAGTTTGGACTGCGCGGCCGCGATGTCTTTTTCCAATTTTTCTGCGCGGCGTTTGAGCGGCGCAATTTCTTTCAGTGCTTTCGCGCGGTCCTGACGGTTTCGCTTGCGCAGATTTTCTTCTTTGGGCTTTTGCCGTTTTTCCGTTTTGGTTTTTTCAAGTTGGAGGAGGCGGTAATCTTCCAGTGAGCCTTCAAATGTCTCGACCTTGCCGGAATCTACGAGCCAGAGCCGATCGACCACGGCCTCTAAGAGATTGCGATCATGCGAGATAACAACAACAGCGCCTTCGTAATTATTCAGGCTGCGAATAAGCTGCGCGCGGCTGTCGATGTCCAGATGGTTGGCTGGTTCATCGAGCACAAGCAGATGCGGTTTATGAAAGCCTATCAGAGAAAACAGGAGGCGCGCTTTTTCGCCGCCTGACAAATCCCCTGCGGGCGTCTCCGCATTTTCTGTCCCCAGTCCAAAATTTGCGAGACGCGCGCGGCGCTGGGCTTCTGTCGCCTCGGGCATGAGTTCGACAACATGATCATAGGCGCTGGCGCGCGGGTTAAGTGCGTCGATTTGGTGCTGCGCGAAATATCCGATCCGCAGTTTTTTATTTTTGCGAATAAACCCAGGATTAGCGGGGTCCAGGAAGAGGGGCTCTAGGTCCCCCATAATGCCCTTCGCAAAGGTCGATTTACCTTGCCCATTTTTGCCCAAAATCCCAATCCTGTCATCTGGATCAATCCGCAGATTAAGCTTTTTTAGAACAATCAAATCCTCTTTTTCAGCAATAGGATAACCGAGGGCAACATTGTCGAAACGCACAATGGGCGGAGAGAGTGGGCGCTCTGGCCCCGGCAAGTCAATCGGTGCAATCGGGTCGCTAACGATGGTGGCAACAGGCCGCATTTTTTCCAGTCGTTTGACGCGGGACTGCGCTTGTTTGGCTTTCGAGGCTTTGGCCTTAAACCGCGTGACAAAGGCTTCCAGCTTACGCCGCTCATCTTCTTGCTTGGCCATCAGCGCCATATCGAGACGATTGCGCTCCGCGAGCTGGCGTTCGAAAACATCATAGGTTCCCGTATAACTAAAGAGCTTACCCTGCCGAAGATGGGCGATGTGGGTGACGGCGCGATTGAGGAAATCTCTATCATGAGAAATGACAAAGACCGTGCCTGTATATTTGCGAATATGCGCTTCCAGCCAAACCGCGCCTTCCACGTCCAGATAGTTCGTTGGCTCATCGAGCAGCAGTAAATCAGGCTGTGCAAATAACATAGCCGCGAGAGCGACGCGCATGCGCCATCCTCCGGAAAAATCGGAGCAGGGTTTAAGCTGGTCCTCTGCTGAAAACCCTAAACCAGCGAGAATAGACGCCCCGCGACTTTCGGCGGAATAAGCATCTATATCGGAGAGACGTGTATGTATGGCCGCAATTCGCATAGGATCCGTGGCGGTATCCGCTTCAGCGAGCAGAGATTTACGTTCCTTATCAGCATCTAAAACGGTTTCGATGAGGCTTTGCGGACCGCTGGGCACTTCTTGGTCGACGACGCCCAGTTTCATATGTTTGCGCAGATTTATCTCGCCGTCATCTGGGCTGATATCCCCTTTTATGAGGCGGAATAACGTGGATTTACCTGTCCCATTCCGACCAACCAAACCGACCTTATGACCCTCATTGATAGCCAGAGTGGCTTGGGTGAAAAGGGGACGGCCTTCAATTCGATATGTAAGGTCATTAATATGAAGCATGAAATTACTCTCATGCACTCCTATATCGCCTTTACAGCAGAGCAAGCCCGCATTATGCGCGCGGCAAAGATTACACAGCCAAATTGGAGTTTCTCATGGCCGTTCAACGTACGTTCTCAATCATCAAACCTGACGCGACCAAGCGTAACATCACAGGCAAGGTAAATGCTAAGATCGAAGAGGCAGGTCTTCGCATTATCGCGCAAAAGCGTGTGCAGCTTTCGGAAAAGCAAGCCGGCGGATTTTACGCTGTGCACAAAGAGCGCCCATTCTATCCTGATCTCGTAAAATTCATGATGTCAGGACCGGTTGTTGTTCAAGTCCTTGAAGGCGAAAACGCAATCGCGAAATATCGCGAAGTCATGGGCGCAACAAACCCTGCTGAAGCTGCAGCGGGCACAATCCGCGCAGAATTCGCGGAGAGTATTGATGCGAACACAGTTCACGGATCAGACGCGCCTGAGACGGCGATTGAAGAAATTGCTTTCTTCTTCTCAGAAGATGAAATTATTGGCTAGGACAATCGCTCTAACATACAAACATAAAAAAGGCCGGGGTGACCCGGCCTTTTTCTTTGCGCCCCTAAAGTCGATTTATGACTTAATTCGGATCAGTTCTTTCACAATCGCATTTTGGATAGTGTCGAAGGCTGCTTCTAACTCTTCATTATTCGCGGCGCGTACGAAATTCTCACTACCCGATGCGCAGGATTGCAAAAGATTATAAGCGTTGGTTTGACTCCACAGGTTAACATAAGCCGTATCATATGGATCCCAAGGATTGTTTTCATTATACCTTCCGACTTCTAGGGCATAGCCAATTGTAAAAATCTGAGTACCTTGGGATTTTAATGTATTGCATGTGTTAATCGTTAAACGATCTGTTTCCCGGCGAAGATGACCACGGATAAAACCGTTGCCGCCATTAAAGGAGTCTGCCCATCTGCCAGACCATGTCCCATTGCCGTTTTGTCTCCAGTAAACGGGGGCGTCACTCGCCGGCGTAAATTCGTAATTACCGAGTGTGTTTTGTCCATCTGACATGAAGATTACGAACTTCAATGGCTCGCGATAGGCCACATCGACGCGTTCGGCTTCGAGTCTGTGCTGTTGATTTTCACCGTCCAACCATTCTTTCGCACGTGTCATTGGCGGGTTGGAATTTGTGTTACCAGACGGTGTCATTGCGGCGACTTCCGCTGGGGTCAGATATCCATGTTTCATATTGACCTGTGTTGAGGCCACAATATTTGAACTATAGGGAAGCATGCCTGTTCTAACTGTGCGATAGCCTTTGTCATCTGTTGTTCCGAGACGCGATGAGAGTTCAGATGAGAACTTATTGACTGAAAACTCCAACCCATCAATCCGCGGCGCTGCGTCGTCAGGTGATGTGCGGTCTTCATTTGCAATTTTATCATCCCAAGCCATTGACCCAGAATTATCTAAAACCAGGGTGATGGATGCGGGGTGTTTATCGTCAATATCTAGATAGGAAACGACCGCTTCAGATGAGAATGCGAGGTTTTGCTTCCCAAGCAACTGAATGAATGTCGGTACCGTGTTGCCTGAAACTGTTACGCGGGCCTCTTTTGCATTGTCATCATAAACGACACTTACGTCGACATTTTGGGCTCCGCCATCAACCCATCCCTTGAACTCATATCCAAGCGAATGGGCAGTATGGTCGCCTTGCGTGAAGCCTTCGGCGTTTGTTGCGGGGGGACGGTCATTATTTTTAACAAAGATCGCCGCGCTCAACGCAGTTGCATCAGCGATTGACTGGCTGCGAGCTTTTGCATTGCTTAATGTTGAATAATCCATCGCAGCACCCATACCGCCAATAACGGTGACAGCGCCTAAAGCAAATAATACCGCCATATTTCCGTCTTCTTCTTTACGATAACGACGAAAAAGGTTTTTCACGCTTGGTAAACCCAACATAATTTTATCCCACTCTCTTGTTGTCGACAATTCGACT
>CAZKHC010000148.1:0-4558 GCA_964552135.1 uncultured Algimonas sp.
TTAATGCTAGCGCGTGTTCGCATGAAGTTAGGGGGTGCGTCAATGTGTATAAATTTCGCCTATTTTTTGTATTCATTTTATGTACAGGCTTAAATCTAACCATATAAAGTAAGACCCATGCAATATCTCCACACTATGTTACGCGTTGCAGATTTAGAGGCGGCTTTGACGTTTTATTGCGGCGGCTTAGGTCTTGTTGAAACGCGTCGATATGAAAACGAAGGCGGTCGTTTTACATTGGTATTCTTAGCTGCGCCCGAAGATCTTGAGCGCGCGAAATCCGATCAAGCGCCTCTGGTTGAATTGACCTATAATTGGCCCGCAGAAGACGGCACAGTTGAGACACTTACCGGCGGACGAAACTTTGGTCATCTCGCCTATCTGGTAGAGAATATATATGAGACTTGCGCGCATCTTCAGGCCCAGGGTATCACGATTTTACGGCCGCCTCGGAACGGTCGCATGGCCTTTGTTCGTAGCCCTGATGGCGCGTCAGTAGAGCTACTTCAACGCGGCGATAATCTTCCCGCGCAAGACCCATGGGCGTCCATGGAAAATACAGGTGACTGGTAGGGATTACGGCTTAATTCAAGGCTTTCGCTTGGAGGCCTTGTCTATCCGTTCGCGTAGCTCTTTGCCAGTTCGAAAGAATGGCACATGCTTGCTGGGGACATGAACCGTCTCGCCGGTGCGAGGATTGCGGCCGACGCGCGGGTCGCGCTTACGAACTGAGAATGCTCCAAAGCCGCGAAGCTCAACGCGCGCGCCAGCTTCTAGCGTTTGCGTAATGGATTCCAAGACAACCGCGACGAGGCGTTCCATATCCCGGCGCGTCAGATGCGGATTTTCTTCGTGTAGCGTATCTATGAGTTCAGATCGGAGCATGTCATGCCTTTAATCAGGTCGGCCCTTGAGGCGTCAATCGAAATTCTGAAAATTTCAGAAAAAAAGCCCCTGAAACAGGGGCTTTCATGGTTAATGAGGCGTTAAAATGGCGCGGCTTGGCCGCCCAAATTAACTTCTAGTTGTCGCCTTTTAGGGCCGCGCCGAGGATATCGCCAAGGGACGCACCAGAATCGGCGGAACCATATTGTTCGACGGCTTCTTTCTCTTCAGCGATTTCAAGCGCTTTGATGGAGAGTTGATAATCATTGCGAGCCCGGTTGGCGCGCGTGATTTTAGCGTCGACCTTATCACCGACCGCGAAACGCTCTGGACGCTGCTCTGAGCGCTCACGAGATAGATCGCCTTTGCGGATGAACGCTTTGGTTTCGTTCTCTTCGCCGAAGGTAACGTCTAGACCCGCTGGTTGAACATTGACAACCGTACAAGTGACCGTTGCGCCGCGGCTTGCACCGGCAGCACCCGCAGGCGCTGTGTCTTTGGTAAGCTGTTTGATGCCGAGCGAGATACGCTCTTTCTCAATGTCAACTTCGAGGATTTTCGCCTCAACCGTATCGCCTTTGGCATAGTCTTTAAGCGCTTCTTCGCCGGACTTCTCCCATGACAGGTCTGACAAATGCGCCATACCGTCGATTTCCGCGTCTAGGCCGATGAACAGCCCAAACTCTGTGATTGAGCGAACTTCGCCAGTGACAGTCGATCCGAGCGGGAAGCGGTCTGCGAAATCGTCCCACGGGTTGCTTTGAACCTGCTTGATACCAAGGCTGATGCGGCGCTTCTCTTGATCGACTTCGAGGACTTCGACTTCGATTTGCTGAGATGTAGAGACGATCTTGCCAGGGTGGACATTTTTCTTTGTCCAAGACATTTCGGAGACATGAACCAAACCTTCGACGCCTTCTTCCAGCTCGATAAATGCACCGTAATCGGCGATGTTCGTCACCGTACCTGTGTGGCGTGTGCCCGGTGTGTATTTCGCGGCCGCTGCATTCCAAGGATCTTCCTGTAGCTGTTTCATGCCAAGGCTGATTCGCTGTGTTTCCGGATTGATTCGGATGATTTTGACCTGAACCGTATCGCCAACATTGAGAACTTGGCTCGGATGGCTGACGCGGCGCCAAGACATATCCGTAACATGCAAGAGGCCGTCGATCCCGCCGAGATCGACGAATGCGCCGTAATCTGTGATGTTTTTGACGACGCCTTCGCGTGTTTCGTCTTCCTTAAGCTGCGCAACGAGCTCTGCACGCTGCTCCGCGCGGCTCTCTTCGAGGATTGCGCGGCGGGAGACAACGATGTTGCCGCGGGCGCGGTCCATTTTCAAAATCACGAATGGCTGCGTTTGGCCCATGAGCGGACCAATGTCGCGAACAGGGCGGATATCGACTTGTGAGCCCGGCAAGAAAGCGTTGATGCCGCCGAGGTCGACGGTAAAGCCGCCTTTGACGCGGCCAACGATTTCGCCGTTAACAGGCTCTTCTTTGTCGAAGAATGTGTGCATTTTGACCCAAGCTTCTTCGCGGCGCGCTTTATCGCGCGAAAGAACGGCTTGGCCGAGAGCATTTTCGATACGCTCAAGGAAGATATCAACTTGGTCGCCAATTTTTGGCATTGTGTCTTCACCGGGGGTGAAGAACTCGCGCGCATCGATGCGGCCTTCTGTTTTCAGACCGACGTCAACAATGACGACGTCTTTTTCAATACCAGTGACAAGGCCGGAGACGACTTTGCCTTCTTGCATCGGGGAGGCCTCAATGGCGGCCTCGAACATGGATGCAAAATCATCCGTAGTGGGGTTCATAGAATCGGACATGTAGGGGAGTGCTCCAGCAAATGGTCCTGCCAATCGCGACCCCAGAATTAGGGCGTATCTTGCGATGGACTAGCTCGGCCAATCCGAGCGTAACAAAGCGAGCCGTGCGAGGGGTGGAGTACCGCTCCGCTCAAGCTCGCGCGCCCTATAGGGGAGGGGATGGAGGTTGGCAAGGGAAGAGGTGATTTGCCCCAGACTCCTACTTATCCGTAAGAGTTCAATTTCTGATATCCCGCCTTTGCCGTTTTCATTAGCTCTTCTAGGGATTCCCAATCCAAATTATCCAAATCATGCCAATGATTGAGTTTCATTTTTGCAAAGTTCATTTGCCAGGCTAAATCATCGGCGCGTTTCTTCAGCTTTTTATCGCCGCGAACCCGCTCAGAATGGGCGGAGTCTTGGACAAATTGAAGCTCGGGCAAGAATTTTTGCCGTTTTGAGGGTCGTCTAAGCTGTGTCATGCGCTTACTTTCCGGCCATTCGGTGGACACACCTTATGCAATGGTTGTGCCGATTGCCGCATCTCGACATCATACCCGGTAATATAATCCGCAGGGACGTTTTTTAGCGCGCGCCGCATGACGTATGTAAAAATAGACACACCAACAGGCTCCGCCGCGGGAAAGCGCGAATTTTGCGGTTGGCATCCGCTTATTCAGGACGCCTACAGGGTCAGTACCCACGATGGAGTACCAAAAGAAAATCCTCTTTATAAATCTCGCAGGTCGCATTTTTTAACTTCATTCCAGAGAAATTTTCCATCTTCTCGTGAGCAGCCTTTATGTCTCGATAGCAAGCGTTACGATCGGGAAGGAGAATATCTTTACCAGTTTCAAAGTATCTTTGTATCGTCGCCTCTGGAGCGCGATATAGTGCACAGGACGAGGTGCTGAAAATTCCACTTTCTGTTTATTCTGAAAAACTGCAATTGTCTCATGTTATTATAAATCGATCTCAACCAATTGGTTTAAACTCGCTCCAAATAAGACATTCCGTATTCTCCCAAACTTAAATATGCAGTAGTATCAATCCCATACCATTGACGAGTAGCGGGAGTTGCAAACATGACTACAGTGGCAATAACAGGCGGTGTCTCTGGTATTGGTTTGGCACTTGCCAAGCAATTTGCGAAAGACGGCGCTAATATTGCGATTGCGGATAGGCGGGAAGATCGTCTTGAGAAAGCGGTGAATACCATCCAAGCCTTAGGCGTAAAAGCGGCGGGGTTTGCCTGTGATGTCAGCGATCCAGATTCAGTTGAAGCTTTTGCGGACGGCGCATGGGAAACTTTCGGTTCTGTTGACGTAATTGTTAATAATGCTGGCACGGGAGGCGCTACTGGCAAGGTCACTAATGTGCCGCTGGAAGATGTAAGACATGTTTTAGATGTCAATCTGATGGGTGTCTGGCATGGCTGTAAGGTATTTGGTCAGAGATTCATCGACCAAGGAACACCTGCTGCCATCTATAATACGGGCTCGGAGAACTCGCTATTCACCGCCGTGCCGATGTCAGCCGCTTATGTGGCATCCAAACATGCGGTCCTCGCCTTGACTGAAGCGCTTAAGGATGAATTCCCTGATTTTATCAAATTGGGCATTATTTTCCCTGGGTGGGTACGTACGGAACTTGGCAGTCCAGAACAAATGGCCCCTGGTATGGATCCGGACCGTTTCGCAGCGATTATCTATGAGCAAATCAAGGCGGAGGAATTTTACATTGTCTCCCATGCTTATAATATGGTGGGGATAGATCAACGTTATGAGGCCCTCTCTCAGGCTTACGCGAAATATGCTCCACGATATGAAGGAGATATTCAGTATAACGTTCGTAATGTACTTA
>CAZKHC010000149.1:0-4555 GCA_964552135.1 uncultured Algimonas sp.
AAAGGGGGGATGGGAAAAAGATACCGCGCCTTAAACGCTCAAAAAGGGAGAGTGAGCGAATTATTTGATATAGGCTTAAACGGAGGGTGTCCGGCTCAAATCAAAGCGGTCATTATTCATGACCTTGGTCCAAGCTTTGGCAAAGTCAGCGACAAAGCGGGCGCCGCTGTCAGATTGGGCGTAAACTTCGGATTGGGCGCGCAGCACAGAGTTTGATCCAAAGACCAAATCAACTCGCGAGGCGGTCCATTTGGCTTTACCTGTCTTGCGGTCCTTACCAACAAAGCTTTGCTCGGATGCGTCCGTAGCGTCCCAAACCGTGGCCATGTCGAGAAGATTGACGAAGAAATCATTCGTCAGCTCACCCGGGCGGTCCGTGAAGACGCCGTCTTTCGACCCGCCGTGGTTCGCGCCAAGAACGCGAAGTCCGCCAATGAGAACTGTCATCTCTGGCGCTGTCAGATTCAAAAGCTGCGCTTTGTCGATGAGCTGGGCTTCAGCAGGGACGGAGTAATCGGCCTTGCGGTAATTGCGGAAACCATCGGCTTCAGGCTCAAGCACGGCATAGGACTCGGCGTCGGTTTGATCTTGAGAGGCGTCCATACGGCCCGGCGTGAAATCAACGGCGAGATCATGTCCGGCTGAGGCCGCAGCGGAGGCCACAGCAACTGTACCGCCAAGGACAATAAGGTCTGCCATAGAGACTTTCTTGCCGCCTGTTGCCGCGCCGTTAAAGTCGGACTGAATGCCTTCTAGAACTTTCAAGACTTTCGCGAGCTGTTTTGGCTGGTTGGCGTCCCAATCTTTGGCTGGGCTCAAACGCACCCGCGCGCCATTTGCGCCGCCGCGATGGTCAGAGCCGCGGAAGGAGGAGGCTGACGCCCAAGCCGCAGAGACGAGCTCTGAGACGGAAAGACCAGAGGAGAGAATTTTATCCCGCAAGGCTTTGATGTCCGTATTATTGATAACCGTGTGATTACACTCTGGCACATAGTCTTGCCACAGCAGAACCTCGCTGGGCACTTCAGGTCCAACATAACGCGTGCGCGGTCCCATATCGCGGTGGGTCAGTTTAAACCAAGCGCGCGCATAGGCATCGGCAAAGGCGTCTGGATTATCCCGGTAATGCTCTGAAATTTTGCGGTAAGCCGGATCGACTTTCATCGCCATATCCGCTGTAGTCATCATCGGCGGATTAAACTTGCCTTCGACATGGGCATCGGGGACGAGCTTTTGCGCGACGGGATCGGTCGGGTGCCATTGATGCGCGCCGGCAGGGGATTTTCCAAGCTCCCACTCATAATCAAGCAGCAGGTCGAAATAGCCTTCGCCTTTACCTGTTTTCCAAGCATTCGGTGTGGTTGTCCACGCGCCTTCGACGCCAGAGGTTGTTGTGTGCTCAGCTTTCCCGGATTCAAATTTATTGATCCAGCCAAAACCTTGCTGCGCGATATTGGCGGCTTCCGGTTCTGGTCCGACAAGGTCAGGATCGCCTGCGCCGTGGGCTTTACCAAATGTATGTCCGCCGCCGACAAGCGCGACAGTCTCTGCGTCATTCATCGCCATACGGCCAAATGTATCGCGAATATCATGGGCGGAAGCCTGCGGGTCTGGGTTTCCGTCTGGGCCTTCTGGGTTCACATAGATGAGGCCCATTTGCACAGCGGCAAGCGGGTTTTCGAGATCACGCTCACCGGAGTAACGGCTATTTGGTCCGCCGCTGGCTTCGAGCCATTCTGTTTCTTTCCCCCAATAAATATCGGTTTCAGGCTGATAAATATCTGCGCGGCCGCCAGCAAAGCCAAAAGTCTCAAAGCCCATAGACTCCATCGCGACATTCCCCGCGAGAACCAAAAGGTCTGCCCAAGAAATGGCATTGCCATATTTTTGTTTAATCGGCCAAAGGAGGCGCCGCGCTTTGTCGAGGTTTCCATTATCCGGCCAGCTATTGAGCGGGGCGAAACGCTGCGCGCCAGTTTCGGAGCCGCCGCGGCCATCTGCCGTGCGGTAGGTGCCTGCCGCATGCCATGTCATACGTACAAATAAACCGCCGTAATGACCGAAATCTGCCGGCCACCAATCTTGGCTATCTGTCATCAGCGCGGTCAGATCTTTTTTCAGGCCCTTATAATCAATTGCGGCGAAGGCCGAGGCATAATCAAAATCATCGCCCATCGGATTGGAGAGAGATCGGTCCTGATGCAGGATCGAAATGTCGAGCTGCTCTGGCCACCACTGCTTATTTCCTTGGACCTTATTTTGCGCGGCTGCGCCGTGCATGACGGGGCACTTACCGCCCGTATTTGATGAATGATTCATGTCTCTCTCCAGAAATTTATCCGAATCTTATTGTCGGAAATGGCCGATTTGCAGGTCTTGTGAATAGATTAACGCGATATGTCTAATTGATAATTTTTATGATTATGATAGATACGGTCTATGAATATCCGAGACCTAACCTATCTGCGGGCGATTGCGCGTCACAAGCATTTCGGCAAAGCGGCGGAGAGCTGTAATGTCAGCCAGCCGACACTTTCTGTACAGCTCAAGAAGCTTGAAATGGATTTGGGCGTTACCCTGATTGAACGGACGAAGCGCGCGGCCATGCTCACGCCGATTGGCGCGCGCGTCTTAGATCTCGCGGATGAGGCGCTCAACGCGGTGGATGCTATTCGGTCTATTTCTGCCGAAGCGAGTGATCCCTTTACGGGCCGTTTTCGATTCGGCTCGATTCCGACGATTTCGCCCTTTCTCGTTCCCGACGTGCTCAATCGATTGAGCCGCAATTTCCCGCGATTGGAGCTGGCCTTTCGGGAAAACATAACTGAACGCCTGACGGAAGATTTGCTCAATGGAGATTTGGACGCGGCCATACTCGCAACGCCGCCGGAGACGGATAGGTTGATTGCAGTGCCTCTTTATGATGAGCCGCTCTTGGTCATCCATCCCAGCGGACATGATCTCGGGGATCTTGACGGGCTGAATGTGTCCGACCTTCCGCTCGATCAAATTATCCTGCTGTCGGAAGGGCATTGCTTTCGCGATCAGACAGTTGATCTTTGTAACCTTCAAACGGGGGCGGGTTTAGCGGATACGAGCGTGACCAGCCTTGAGACTATCATCAGCCTTGTCGCCGCCAAACAGGGTATTTCCATTGTCCCGTCGCTCGCCCAAAAAACGGGATGGCTCAACCGTCCGGAAATTGGCGTGAAAGCTTTAAAGAGCTCGGGAGCAACACGGCAGCTGAACTTGACCTTTAGAAAAAGCGCGCCCCGCAAAAACTTGCTCGACGCTGTTGTGTCCGAAATCGCCGCCTCTCTTGACAGCTCACTCTAATTCTTTTGAAAATGAGAATATGAAACTCAAAGGTCATAATTACGCGCTTTTCCAAGGCTCGCGCTTGGTGGCTTTATTGATTGTGTTCGCCGTCTATACGCTTTGGTTTACAACCCTGGGGCCCTTCGGGGATTTAGAGCGATTAGCAGGATATGAAAATCTCCAATCGCGCGGGTTTTATACGGGCGCGGAGGCCGTGGCCGCGGTTGAGGCCCTGAGCCCGGCGGGGCTCGCCACAAAATATAAAGCACTCGGGTTTGACCTGATTTATATGGTTTTACAGATGTGGGTCTTTGAATCTGTGCTGGCCTTTGGGTTGATTGCGCTGGGCTGGATGAAATCGCGTTGGCGTTGGGTGCTGATGGCGCCCATGGGGTTTTTGCTTTTTGATTTTCTGGAAGATAGTTTCATTGCCCTTGTGATGGCGACGTCCTCGGAACTCCTTGGGAGTTTTGCGGGCGTATTTACATTGATGAAATTCGTCTTTTTTATCCCGCTTGTTTTGCTGTCTCTGGGTTTTGGCGCGGCCGGAATTATGACGACCATCTTGCGAAAGCGTAAGGCATAGACCCGTCCCGATTAACCCAACTTTAACTACGTTGGGCGAGACTTATGCCTATGTTAAATTCTGCAAAAACTCGTTCGAAATCTAAATTATCTAAGCTGGCAATGGCGATGTTCTGCGCATCAGCTCTGGCTGTGGCGGGCTGTTCCTCAACGCCCAAGACAAATAATCCGAATGGATATGCGCAAGGAACGCTCCCGCAAAGCGCGACAAAGACAGCCACCTATGAGGAGAAAGACCTCACGAGCGCGATTTCAGATCATTTGGGCGTCACCGCAGAAAGCGCGGCCTCTAGCCTTGAGCGCCTGTTTAAAAAACAGGGTCGTCCGGTCGGTTATATTACAGGCGAAGAGGGCGGCGGCGCGCTCATTTTTGGCGCAAAATATGGCAAAGGTACACTCTGGATGAAAGATGGGCGTTCCATGCCCGTCTATTGGCAAGGTCCAACGGTCGGCGTTGATGCGGGCGCTGAAGTCAGCCGCGTGTTCACGCTTGTCTATGATTTGGACAGACCTGAAGATATTTTCCGCCGTTTCCCGGGCGTCGATGGGTCCGCATTCCTCGTCGCAGGAATGGCCATTCATTATGAGCGGGCAAATGGCATTACGCTCGCGCCGGTTCGCGCGGGCGCAGGCGTTCGTCTTGGCGCAAATA
>CAZKHC010000150.1:0-4519 GCA_964552135.1 uncultured Algimonas sp.
GTGACGGTGATTGGTATGATTGCACCGTCGCCGGATTGGATTGTACAGATCAACAACAGGAACCTTTTCGACACCCAGCGCGGTCGCTTCGTTCGCCACATGTCTGGCGACCTCATTGCATATGATACTGGTGTGGATGACGGTCGTGAGTTCACTGACCCATCGGACCCGAGCCTTGACATTCCGACTGTACCGGCACAAAACATTGTGCCGCTAGTTGAAGATGAGACTGACCGTTTCGAGGGCCGTGTGGTTGGCCGGTACACTATCCAGAGGGTTTAAAGGAATCTCCCTGACAGTGGGTGGACTATCGCGACTTTGCGCAACAGCAGTGAGCTGTTAAGAGGGACGATATTTCTTCTTTAAAGACGTATTTATTGCGCCCATTACCCCATTAAACTACCCGCCTAACATTGTACATGCACTGTAACATCCTCACCTCATCGGGACTGAATCAGTACAGACATGATCACACAGTCATAGAATCTTCCCCACAACAATAAAAAAAAATTAGTGCACACACTCCTCCACCTCTACAGTCGTCATTTCATCAAGCATACCCAACGGTTTATATTAAAAGTCATGGTGCCTGCTGTCATTCTGCTAAGGTCAACTGAGGTTGCAGTCGGTGACAAGCGTAACCATCGTTGTGGGAGCATTCCGAGTTGTGATTCCGAGCATAGTGCCAAAACGATTTACAGATTGGTACCTGAGTAGACGCAGTACGTACAAGTTTAGGTTGAGGCTGTAATGTCGGGCATCAACTTGTTACTGCGGAAGGCAGACGGGTAGACGGCAGACGGGAACTGATAAATGTTTACTCTCAGTTGAGCTCACAAACCCGGTGCAACGCATGACAACTGTTTACAGTCGTGAAAATCGATGCGAAGCGAACACTGGACGCTGGCCGCGTGCCGTGCCAACAACTGTATCCCTCTTACAGAAGTCATCCGTGACGTGGGAATATTAAATGATATGTTTATGTTTCGGGAAGCCATAAGATTACGAGTCAGTTAGATGGAAAGTTGAGACTGGGCACCAACCCCCCATACCATGCTTAGTTTATTTGTTGTGGAAACACAAGCTGGTACGTCCTCGCTATACTGCGTACACATAGCGTCAAAAGATTAGGGTAACAGTTAGTTTAGAGCATACACTTCATAGTCTACAGTGTAATTACTATTAACACTATTATTACAAGTCGATGTACTCTTCTATCGAGTGTTCATGATCAACCCTCGGCCCACCTTGGCGAAACGTTTTTAGGCTTCAAGATGTGGAGTGGAATGGGAGAAGTGAGGACATGTGTCAGAGGCGACTGAAAAATGACGACTATGTGTTATGTTATGTGTGTACTCCCATTCCTTGTAGTAGTATTAGTAGTAGTAATGGTGGGATTGACGGGGATTACAAATGATGAAAGACATGGCCAATGTGCCCAATGTTACGGACACCCTCATATCATTTACTTCATTGTGCCTATCACTATCGCCCCCCATAATGATAGCTCCTGTGTGCACAAGAAGTGTATCCCCATGCGAGGAGATCCTAGTATATTCGAGACCTCGTATGTCAGATTGAAGGAAGGAGAACCTGTCTCGGCATCGGTAATCTTGCTTCTGTAACACGAGAAGGGCAATAAAACGGAATAGAGAAAATATCCTGTGCCGCTTTAATCACCTGTGGAGGGTAAGTCTCTTTGTGCCACTACAGTATAGGAATAACGCCTATGCTCTCACCGATCAAACACCGTCTTCAACACGTAAGGCTACATGCTAATGTAGCTTTCAAATGGCATATGTTACGGTAGTATGCGCTTCGGAGACCAAACGAGTCACAATCACACTTCAAAAACTTCCTATTACACTTCTATCCAAGGAAACCGTAACGTTACTATAGTTATTCATGCTCACCCCTGCTCATTGATAGGCACACACATGGCAGCAGACAATCTGCACAAACTGCCATCCCCAAAACCTCCCCCCAGTCGATGTCTCTTCGAAACATCTACTAGGTCGAAATCGTTGCAAAACGATTAGCACATATGAATGGATATGAATTAAACACTCGTGACTTGCACGACCCAACACGTTTCATTATTTATTACGGGAAGTTGTTAAGCATGTAAATCACATCATCAGTAGTGTGCTACGTTCGTTTACAAATAATAAATGAACAACTGTTCACGTCTCAGGCCGGACAGGGTTTAGGGAGGTGACCATCTTTACACAGGGACAGTTCCTGGGTCGGCAGAGTTGAGCACAGACAGGAAAACACAATCACTCCGGCTGATGCAGGTGGTCTCATGGATGAGGCCCTGCGGGAACACAGTTGACTCACCAGCGCGGATCGTATTGGTAATTGTTCTGACATCACCGAGTCCTTCAAACCGCAGCGAAATGCGGAACGTACCCTGCAGCGCATTGAGCGTCTCAGTGGCACGCGGGTGGAAGTGTGGGATGAAGGGCTGGCCACTCTTGAGGGAGACGCGTACGATGGTGCTCTGGACGTCGGTGGCGGCGAGGGCAGGAAAGTTGTTGAGGTCGGCGATGGAGACCTTGAAGTTGGGGGTGTTGATCTGTGTGCCACGGGGGAACTGGATGCGGAAGTCGCGATCGCGGAGGCCGCTACGAACAGCACCTGCGGTGCTGAGGCCGAGGCTTGGGATGGAGGCGAGCGAGGTGGTGAGGAGGGCGGCGAGGGCGAGGAGGGATAGGATGTTGGTGCGAGCCATTGGGGGCGGTGGTGGGGCAGGTGGACGTATGGGTTGTGACAGAGGGCTTGGTTGATAAGGTGCGAGGGTGCGGGGTGGTGGGTGGGGAAGACTGTGTACGACGATGTGGGTTGGTGGTGGTGTGGGTGGGTGGCTGAGAAGTAGCGAGGAAGTGAGTGCGATTGAGATTATAACTGTTAGTTGGAGGTGCTGTGAATATATAGTGCAACGAATTGTGGAAGGGGGAAGAGGCTGAACTCTAGCCTGACTGGTTAGAGCGAGCCTCACACGGTGCTGCGGTGTAGCACTGCCGCAAGGTCGTCGTTACAGCAGAGGACAGCACGCGGAATGACACCTAAAGGGGTACACTTAAAAATCACGAGCTGATTGGAGGGAAAAGTTGTGACTTTGAATCCTCCAATAAATGTAATGTTTGGTGCAGGAGGGGGCACGAGCACGAGATGTTTCCACTGTGGTATGTTACCACGACGCCGGGCGCCGTGATGGGGAAAGAATCGCCATTTGAAGTTGCAAATATGGAAGCACATCCGCGACGGAGCATCGATTATAAACCGCCAATCCCAGCAGTTCCGGCATTTGCACATGCAGTGTAGTCAAATGACTTCGGTCCTCTTCCCAAAAGGGATAGCAATAGTAATTCACACAAAATTATGGCTCTTGCTGGGGACCTAACCCTCGAGGATGCTGTACTGTACATGCTGTACAGTAACATGTGAACATGTTTAATTTAGTGTACAGTGGCTTTGTACAGTACAGTACAGTATTCTCTGGCATGGCCCTCACCTGTGACTCCTCGATGCACCCTTGCGTACGGTTTACTGCCGGCCTTCCCTGACAAACATGATGCCAACGTACAGTACCACGTGTCATATCGGAATTGCCATTGCTGTACAAAATCCAAAACCCAGAACAACTTGCAGTCCTCCTAAATTCTAAATTCTACAAAACGTCAGAATATTCCTTTTAGAGATGAGGACACAATTACTCCCACTTCGGACGAGAAAATGAATGTCTGTGAGTCAGCATTCCTAAATTAAATAAAATTCCAACTTGTCGTCCCAAACAGCCACATCTGTACCATCTCCGCTAAACTGGCGTATTGCTGATCGTCGAAATTAACGACCAAGGGCCTCCTAACCCCTTCCCAACATGGTACCGCGAGCACTACCCAAGGACTTATACTTAAGGAACATCAGTGCTGTTGCTCCAGATGATTCAACTTCAACAGCCCTTCACACACCAGTCAGCATCTGTAACCGTTGCAACGCATTCCTTCATCTCCACAATCGATAATCAATTGTGCTTGTACCACTTCAACTATGGCCTCCCGCACCCTTGCTATCGTACTCCTCGTCTCTGCTGTGATCGCAACAGCAACAGCCACTGGCCCATTCCCTAACTGTCATGGTTCTGCCAAGTACAAGGTCACCTTCAAGAACCTTCTCACCCCAGAAAACTTTCGTGGGCTCATCCCACCCACTGGCCTCGTCTACTCCCCTCTAGCTGGCTTCTCTCATTCCAACCGCTTCTCATTCTTCACTATCCGCGGCTTTGCCAACAGGGCCGTCGAGGAGATCGCCGAGACCGGCGTGAACAATAGGATCATCCGTCGCGGGAGGCGCGCTCGCGCTCAGGGCCGTGGCGTGAAGTCTGTCGTTGATGCTGGAGCTCCCACTTTGCCCGGGAAGTCCACCACTGTCCTCCTCAATGTCGATTGTGAGAACTCCTTTGTGACGGTGATTGGTATGATTGCACCGTCGCCGGATTGGATTGTACAGATCAACA
>CAZKHC010000151.1:0-4474 GCA_964552135.1 uncultured Algimonas sp.
GAGGTCGTCTCTTATTTTCGGTGGCGGCAACTCCCGTTTGGACAAGAGCAAATGCATGCAGGGTTATTGCGTCCAGATGGGGAACTTTCCGAGGGCGGAAAAGCGGTGAGGGAGCTGGCCAGCCAACTAAAGGATTATAACCCGCCCACATCTGACATGTCAGACATTGCGATTATTTTCGACTACGAATCCCAATGGGCGTGGGAGATCCAACCGCAAGACAAGAATTTTGAGTATTTTCGTTTGATTTTAGATGTTTACAGGGGATTGCGAAAGCTGGGATGCCAGAAGATAGACATATTACCTGCTAACACATCCGACTTTGGTCATCGTAAGACTGTTTTTGTTCCTGGGCTATTCGCTTGGACCGATGAGCTCCGCAGGGCGATGGCTAAATTTGATGGCAAACTCGTGATTGGGCCAAGAACTGGGTCTCGAACCGCCGATTTTCAGATACCTCCGGATATGCCGCCTGGTTTAGAAGGGATAAAAGTTATCGCCGTCGATACACTACGACCGGATTTACCGATAAAGTTAAGCAGGGGTGGAAACATTCAAATTTGGCGAGAGATAGTGGAAACGAACTGGGATTCCATAGCGTCTACGAGCACAGGTGATTCCGTGGTGTTCAATTCTGGTCAGGTTGAGTATTGGGGGGCTTGGCCCAATGAGGATGCCTTGCACCGTTGGTTATCACGCCTAAAAATCGTATAATGATGATTATGAGAAATGGTGCGAAGGTGTGCTGAAATTCATTTTTTCTTTTAAACCAGTAAGCTACGATAGCTTTCTCCACAGGTGTTGGATTTACTATATGCGCAAAAAACGTCATTATTGACCCTGATAGAGCCCCTTAGACCATAATTTGCATGCCATCAAAGGCAGGTTTAATCACAGGCGGGAGTTCGGTGCATAAGGTGGCATAATCCATATCTATGTGGAGATTTGTTAGAACAGCTGACTGAACCTCTGCTCGCGCAAGCCAGGATAAGGTTTTATCCGCATGAGCATGGGTTGGATGTGTCGTGTAACGAAGCGCATCTACAATCCAGCAATCAATGCCTTGTAGTCTCTCGATAACACTATCACTCACCTCCCACACATCTGGGCTATAGGCGATTTTACTATCAATGAGAAATCCGAGAGACGGTGTTGGGCCGTGGCTTACCTCTAGAGTTTCAAGTGTAATTTTTCCTCCAGGACCGTCGATCTCAGATAACATTCCGTCAGAAACTAAATTCTGTAACATTAAAATTGGCGGATGTACCCGTCCTTCTGGTTTTTCAAAACAATAGCCAAAACGTGGGTAAAGGTCTGCTTTTGTGTGGATATCCATATAGGTCGGAATTTGCGCGCGCATGCGATAGGCAATTGCTCGTAAATCATCCATACCGTGGGATTGGTCAGCATGGTCATGCGTATAAAATACGGCGTTTAAATGACGAATATTCTCGCGCAATAACTGCACACGCAAATCTGGCGCCGTATCAATCAGCACTGTCGTACAGGCCTCGAGGTCAGCGGGAATTTCGGTATCCCCTTCCCATTTTTGAATTAATAATGAACTTCTCGTCCGTGCGTTTTTCGGTTCATTCGGATCGCAAACGCCCCAGTCTCCGCCAACGCGCGGCACACCTCCCGATGACCCACACCCTAATATGATTGCGCGTAATCCCATCAGCTTGGCCGCTTGGCTTTGGTGAAGAGATTAAAGAATGCGTCGGTAGTGTTCTTTTCGGTTTCTTCAACGCTCCAACCAAACAAATTGGCCAAAGCCTTGCAAACCTCAACGACATAGGCGGGTTCATTTCTCCGGCCGCGATATGGCATAGGAGCCAGATATGGGCAGTCCGTTTCCAGCATAATTCGATCGCGCGGCATGGTCATAATTGTTTCGCGAACATCATGTGCATTCTTAAATGTCATGATGCCGGAGACCGAGAAATAAAACCCCATTTCCTTTGCTGCGTCCGCGAGTTTTTGCCCAGACGTGTAGCAATGCATTATCGCGCTAAAGGGCTGTTTGGCGTAAGCGGATTGGAGGATTTCGAGCATGTCATCATCGGCTTCGCGCGTATGCACGACCAAAGGAAGCCCTGTTTCATGAACGGCGTCAATATGGGCTTGAAAATTTGCTTTTTGGATGTCCCGCGGTGACCAATCATAGTGATAGTCTAGCCCGGTTTCCCCAATGCCAACGACTTTTGGGTCCTTGGTCAATGCTATAATGTCTTCTGCCGTGATGTCAGGATTGTCCTTGGCGTCATGTGGATGGGTTCCAACCGTCGCCCAGATATTCGGATCCTTATTTGCGACCTGTAGAACATCTTCGAAGTCTTTGAGATGGCAGCAAATATTTAGCATTGGCCCTACCCCAACTTCACGCGCCCGTAAGATGGTGTCATCCAAATCTTCAGCAAATTTCTCGCCGTGTAAATTGACGTGGCTGTCAACAATCATGCCGCGCCCCGAATATCGGATAGAAGTTCAAACATGGTCGCCGTCTTATCCAAATTAATCGCAGATTCGGCGCGCCGGACATCGCGCAATCGAGCATGATGTGATTGCCAGAGTTTTGAAGAACGGGTAATATTTGCCGGTGAAAATGGGCCCTCATATTGGCCTGTCGCTGAAAATACTGCATGGGCATGAATTGTATCACCCAATCCATCCCAAAATAAATCTCTGGATATGATATTACGTTTTTCCGCTAGGCGTTTAGCTATTTTCATATCGACATCTTGAGCTGTTTTTCCCAAGGATTGAACATAATCGGAGATAGAGCGCAAAACGACATCTGCATTTTGCACTAATGCGAGCGCTTTGCCAGGGGCGCCACGGGAGAGCCGAATGGCAGCATCAATCAGGTCCGGCGATCCGCGCCCATGTTCTGATAACCAGCTCGTAATTTGTTCATTCGGGACAGCGCGCAGCTCTAGCCCCATACATCGGGACCTTATCGTAGGTAAAAGCCGCCCGGGCGCAGAAGAAATCAAAATAAACAACGTATTGGATGGAGGTTCTTCAAGCAACTTTAGAATAGCATTTTCAGAATTTCGATTAAGTTCATCTGCACTATCAATGATGCAAACACGCCAAGTCCCCGTCTCAGCCGCCGTTTCTTGAAAAAAACCGGCGACTTGACGCACCCGATCAACGGGTATGTCTTGCCGAAATCGTTTGAGTTTTACGTCATACGGGCGGCGCAAAACGAAGAGATTGCCATGTGTCAACGCCTCAATGCGCTGCGCGATTTCATCCGTCGCGGGGATATCAAGCGTGGATAAGAGAAGCGACTCGCCGCCTAATAATTTCCTCGCCATTCGGTAAGCTAAAGTCGCCTTGCCAATGCCTTTTGGACCCGTCAACAACCAAGCGTGATGCAATCGCCCCGACCGCAGCGCTTTTAAAAAGCACCTCTCTGCCACTTCATGTCCAATTAAAGAATAGACTGCGCGCGGATGCGGGCATTCATCGGCCCGGTCCGCTTCTGGTAAAGCTTCTGCGTTCTCTATTGTGCGCAATCAAGCCCCCAGTTTTCCGGCAAGGTCTGGGAATTGTTTTGTAAGTGCAAACAGAATGCGGTTCTGCACATTGCCGCGGCTTCCATCTGCATCAACTGTATGGACCCGGTGCGGGTTCTCATGGGCGATTGACAAAAATGCTGTCCTGAGCGTTTTATGGAATTCGAGATTTTCTGCATCAAAACGCGTGAGGTCTTCGCCTCGTGTTTCCACGCGTTTTTGTGCGAGAACCGGATCCATGTCGAATAAAATTGTGAGATCTGGTTCAAATCCACCCATAACGACGTCATGGACCGCTTTAACCCGATCTCCGCCGAGCCCCCGTGCGTGCCCTTGGTAAGCTAAACTGGAATCCGCAAAGCGATCGGAGATGACCCAAACACCGCGCTCAAGGGCGGGCTTTATGAGTTTCTCCACATGATCGAGGCGCGCGGCGTACATGAGCAATAATTCCGTCATACCTGACCAGCGATCAGAGGTGCCTTCTAAAACAAGGTCGCGAATAGCTTCTGCGCCAAATGTTCCGCCAGGTTCCCGCGTTAGAAGGGTCTCCACGCCAGCCTTTTCCAAGGCGTCTGCGAGGAGTTTGGCTTGCGTAGTTTTGCCTGCCCCTTCGCCACCTTCAAAGGTAATAAATTTTCCGTTGGCCATTCTCAGCCCCTAATTTTTGCAAGTAAGCCAGTCCAAGCTCGTGCAAAAATACCCTTACGCTTTACATCCGCTGTCGCAACCAAATCATAGTTTTCAGCTGGCCGTCCAGGAAGGCTCACCTTTAGCTGCGCGATAACATCCCCCTTCGCAATTGGAGCTTTGGGCGTCGTGTAGGTGATTTCAGATTTAACCTCTGAACGATCCGTGATTGGCATGCCTTTTTGAATGTTCTGTGTCAGCGCAACGCCGACATTGGGAGCCTTGCCCATATAGACTTCCAGTTCGCCAATTTGTGCGCC
>CAZKHC010000152.1:0-4392 GCA_964552135.1 uncultured Algimonas sp.
ATAAAGGGGACGCGCGGTTCCTGTGGCAGGATGCGGACGAGTGAAATATCTTTCATCGGATCAATTCCTACTAAATCGGGAGCGTCTTGGGACGCTTACCGCGCAGCCAAGTGGCGGTGAGCAAACGTGCAAAGATAACAGCGGTAAAGACGGACATGACAATTCCAATCGCGAGGGTCACCGCAAATCCTCGAACCGGTCCAGACCCGACGAAATAAAGCGTAATCGCCGCAATCAAGGTGGTGATGTTCGCGTCCAAAATCGGCGCCATAGAGAGTTTATAACCGGTCTCAATCGCATTGATTGGCGTTTTGCCATTATAAGTTTCTTCGCGTATTCGCTCAAAAATCAGAACATTAGCATCCACTGCCATACCAATTGTTAGGATAATCCCTGCAATCCCCGGCAAGGTCAGGGTTGACCCGAAGAGTGAAAGCGCGGCCGCAATCAAAATAATATTTGTTGTCAGGGCGAGATTTGCAATCGTACCGAAGCGTAATCCATAGCTGAGCCACATGAAGAGTGCGACACCCATCAACCCAATCACGGAGGCCACCTTACCTGCACGAATTGAATCTGCGCCAAGCGACGGATCTACGGTGCGCTCTTCAACAATCTCAAGCTTCGCCGGAAGAGCACCCGCATTTAGGAGCAAAGACAATTCTCTGGCAGAGGCCATTGTAAAACCGCCTTCGATATAGCCTCGTCCACCCGTAATTGCACTTCGAATATTTGGCGCTGTAATAATTTCGCCGTCGAGCACAACTGCGAAACGTTTGTTGATATTTCGCGCTGTCATGGTGCCGAACTCACGCGCGCAAGCGACGTTGAAAGCAAAATTCACCACAGCTCCATTCCGTTCTGGATGAGGTCCTGCAGAGGAATTTTTCAGACAATCCCCGGTTATACGAGTCCGTTCAACTAGGATAAGGCCTCCCCCACCTTGAGCCGCCGAAAATGGACGGTAAATATCGCCAGGACTGACGCGACCATCTGGCCTGCTTGCCTCTATCATCGCGGCCTCATTTTGGGAGTCATTCTCATTGACGAGATGGAAAGAGAGGTTCGCAGATTTATTGATGGGGCCTTTGATTTCGTCGGCATTTTTAATACCAGGAACTTGCAGTAAGATACGTTTATCGCCCTCCGGTGCGAGAGTCAGCTCGAGATTACCATTTGGATCAATCCGCCGGCGCAGAACACCAATGGATTTTTCGATCGTTTGCTTCCGAATGTAATCGATATTTTCTTCCGTTATTGAGACGCGGATATTCTTGTCGGATTCGCGTTTCACGCGAGTCGTCTTCGCAGAGCCAATTTGGCTCGGATCAATGGGCTGAGACAGAGCCTCAATCAGCGGAAAGGCCTTATCGGCATCCTCCTTTGAGCGCATACGCGCAAGGACCGTTCCATTGTCCGTTTTTACAAATTCTGTTTTCGGACGATCTTCCGCCCGGCGGATTGAATCTCGGATAGCGGATTGCTCATTACTAAGGGCCTGGCTAAGAATGGAGGATAAATCCGCCTCCAAAAGCATGTGCGCGCCGCCTTGTAAATCGAGACCCAAATTAATCGTTCGAGAAAAGGCGCCCGGTAGTTTTTCCCGTGTGTCGGTATTCAGTCCATTTGGGATAGCCAGAAGCAAACCCAAAAAGACGGCTCCGAGGATCATTATGATTTTTGAGCGGGAGAAAAACAGCATACACTCAAGCCTTTAGCTGAGGGTTAGGGGGAAAAGTCGATATTAGTCGTTTGCGGCCGTGATATTATGTTTAGCAGCGATCATGCCTCGGGCAATTTTGAGTTCAGATGAGCCGGAGGTAATAATCAACTCATCATCGGTTACTTTTTTAATCTTCCCAATTAAGCCGCCCCGTGTGATAATTTCATCCCCGCGCTGCAATTCGGCGACCATGGCTTTATGCTTTTTGGCTTGCTGGCTTTGCGGACGAATAATGAGGAAATAGAAAATCAAGATAAGGGGACCAAAGAGCATAAGAGAGCTCATGATAGACCCTGCTCCGCTTGGTGCCGCTTGATGTATAAGTGTCGTCAGCATGTGATCCCCGCACAAATTTTGGTTTTGGCGGGCAATCCCGCTCAATTGAATTAGAACGGTATATAGGGACCAAAATCGCCATTGCAACGCGCAATGGCGATGGAATGCACTCGCCTAGCGCGCGAGGCAGTGTCCGGCAGGCAATGTCAGGTACTGACCCGGCGTCAAAACGTTCGGATTTGTGATGCCATTTCGCGCGATGATGTCTTTTACACTGACGCATGAGCGGCGAGAAATCGAATATAATGTATCTTTCTTCAACACACCATAAACCGCTTCTGAAGCGATAGATGTTTCGATGCCTGACGATTGCCAAACTGGAACCGGCTCAACAACGCGAGTTGTATTATAGCTCGTGCTGGCTGCCGTACTCACACTATTTGTAGAATTTGCATAGATTGGGCGCGATGTATTATATGCGCTTTCGACAACGGCTCCAGGAATACGGACCGTTTGACCGACCGAAAGTGTTGTGTTTGTCATCGCGTTTTCAGCCTGAATATCGGCGATAGACACACCATAAAGCTTGGAAATCCGATATAAAGTCTCGCCTTTTGAAACTCGATGCGTTTTTGCAGAAGACGTCGAATAGCTGGTTGTCGGCGCGGCATAAGTTGACGCCGAATAGGTCGGTGTTTCCGGGGCAAATAGCTCAATCTGGTAATTTGAGTCACGGCTCTCGACAGGTGCGGAGCTCAAACTGTAGGTCTGAGGGGTCGCGTCAATATATTCCGGCGAAACGTAATCCGACTCAAAATTTAATCCATTTGCATCGCGGTAAGCCCGAATACGCGCAGCTTCGTCAAGAATGACCTGATACTCTTCATCCGTTAAGTTATCCGCATTAAAATGCTGTGCTTTCATCACGCCGTTTTCATCATATTCGATGGGCGCCCGAATGATTGAGTCAATCGTCTGGCCAACAGGCTCAACGACAACATTATAGCTAGATTGAGCAAAACTGGCAGTGCTGACCACTGTAAGAGCTGCTGTGAGTAGGGCTGTCTTGGCGCGCATGGTTCTAATCCGTTCGCAATAATTTACTTTTGCGACATCATGAACGAACGTGATTAATGAAAGACTAAGCTTTACTCTCTTCTTTGTCGGCATCTTCATTAGGGCGCTGTAATATGGCGACAGAAATTATCGAAATTTCGTAGAGGAGGTAAATCGCACCGCCCAAGATGAATTGTGTTATAGGATCTGGCGGTGTCGCAAATGCGGCAAAAACAGCGATACCGAGAACGGCGTATTTTCGTTTCTTCCGCAGCCCGTCCGCCGAGACGATGCCGATACGACCCAAAAGCGAGAGCACTACGGGAAGTTGGAAAGCAAATCCAAAGGCTAAAAACAACACCATCGAGAGCGAAAGATAATCGCTGACCTTGGTCATGAGTTCAATCGTCTCCCCTGCCCCAAGTTGCTGCTGGTTAAGTGCAAATTCCATGACGAAGGGAAAGACGAAAAGAAAAACGAGCGTAGCCCCTGCGAAAAAGAGGATTGGCGAAATAATAAGATAGGGCAAAAATGCGGAGCGCTCAGTCTTATACAGGCCAGGCGCGACAAAACGGTAGAGCTGATAGGCGATGACTGGAAATGCCAATATTACACCTCCGAAAAGTGCAATTTTCATTTTTACAAAAAAGGTTTCCAGCGGATGGGTCGCAATCAGACCTAGATCGATAGGTTCTACCCCCTTCTCGACAAGCTTTACGTTATATTTCACCAGTGCTGTCTCAAATGGGTATAAGAGAAAGGTGATGATCTGCTTGAGAAATGGCGCGCAGATAATACAGCCAATTATCAATGCTAAGCACATGCGTATTAGACGCGTGCGCAGCTCCAACAAATGATCCAATAACGGCGCTTCGCTGGCCGAGATCTCGTCTCTATGTTCGATAGAGTCAGTCATCGGACGGCTTGTTATCTTTTGGTGTATCGCCGCTGACTTTCGGCGTGCGCGGGGACGACATATCTGTTCCCTCGCGTAATTCTTGATTTAGGGCTCGCATTTCATCATCCAAGTCAGGATCAAGCTTCCCCAATGACCTCATTTCTTCAATTTCCTTACGGATGGCCGCGACCTCGCCGTCCACATCCATATCATTGAGAGCTGATTTAAACTCATTCCCCATGGAACGAATGCGGTTCATCCATTGCCCAATGGTCCGCATAAGTTGCGGCAAATCTTTAGGCCCAACAAAAATAATCGCCAATAAGACGATGACGAGCATTTCGGGAAATCCGATGGATGGGAGCATGGGTCCTAGACCCTCTCAATCAGGAGATTATTTCTTTTTATTGACTTTGATATCTTCAGCTTTGGGCGTGAC
>CAZKHC010000153.1:0-4307 GCA_964552135.1 uncultured Algimonas sp.
GGATACCGTGCTGTTGAAATATCAATAAAGTCTCTGACGCAATTGATAAATCGTGATTGAGCGTCCGTTCGGACAATTCGATAATAAGATGGTTGGCAGGAAAATTTGTTGCGCTGAGCACCTCAAGGATTGTCTCTAGAACATTCGGGCTTGTAATTTGTTCGCGAGATAAATTAAATAATAAGGGACACTCAAGCCCTGTTGCGTCCATCATTTCGATGGATTTAAGCAGGCTAATCTTTGTTAGCATGTCTGTTTTTCCAGCAGAAACAGCATGCCAAATAAAGGCTTCAGGTTGAATAACCTCGCCCGATTGCGTTTGCGCACGAATGAGTGCCTCAACACCAAAAGGTCGATATTTACCCTGATTTAAATTTACAACAACTTGGCCAAACATTGTAAAACTTTCTGTGTCTAAGTTCCAAACAACGTCTTTGCTGAGGCCGGTTTCGTAGTTCATATTTTCAAAATCTACATCAGAGAAAATATGGATACTCGGTCCTTTTTTCTCCTTTGCTTTGTATAATGCGTAATCTGCATGGGTTAGTAAGCTAACCGGGGACAAGTCCTTACCATTTACTTTAAAGGCCCCAACCGACCAATTTAAATCAAAACTGTTTGTTTCGGTTTTAACGGGTTCTTTTAAAGCCTCGATTAAACATGACTGGAACCGCTGAAGATTATCATCATCTGACAATAGGAATATAATCGCAAATTCATCACCGCCAAGACGAAAAACTTGCCCAATTCCGCTCAGAGCTTGCTTAAGACGTTGAGATGTTTCCTTGATGAGCAGATCTCCCATGACGTGGCCAAATGTATCATTGATTTGCTTAAACCCATCTAAGTCTAATATAGCGAGGGTGAAATCTTGATAGTCTGGATTTTCGGATATCTCCTGACAGGCTTCATAAAATGCGCGTCGATTCCCAATTCTGGTTAACTGATCGGTGCGGGCTTCCTTCCTTATCGCTTTATTCGCTGCTAAAGTTTTCTCGCGGGCAAGGCGCAATTGTTTTGTACTTAGTTTTTGTAGGTAGGCGAAAACGAGCAAACAGGTGACAAGCAGAACGCTCAAAAGTATCAAAATCCGTTGTCGGGAAATAATCTGCTTTTGCATGGTTTCTTTTATGGCAAGGGCATTTGTTTTTTCTTTGAGAAGGGTTGTTTTCTCTTCGCTATATAAACGTAAAGATTTTGAGACTTCACCCAATTCCTTTTTTTGGAACTGGGCGCGATTTTTAAAATATAGTCTGAGTCCATCATAAGCGTCCGCATAATTACCTTCAGAATGCTGAACTTCAGCCTCGGCCCATTTAGAATTTTTTTCGAAATATTCACTCGAACTGACGTCGGGTAAATTTTTTGCTTTTTCGAGTAATGATCGCGCAAGTTTATTTTGTCCATCTTGGGCATAGGCAATCGAACTCATTAAATGATAGCCAATATGATTTTGAGACCTTTCATCAAGATATTTTGCAGCCTCATCAAAACATTCTAGGGCTTTAGTATTACGCATCATGCTTACGGCAGATTCACCGCAGCTTGTGTAAGCCCGAAAGATAAACAAATTATCGCCTGTCATATGAGCAATACGCCGATTTATAGAATCAATCTGATCAATGGATTCAATGTCGCCATATTCCATAACGAGGCGTGTGATGTTATTCGAGTTTATAACCCCATAGACCAAAGAGTCAGCTTCATATGCCAGTTGGATAAATTCGGCGTTATGTTTGACCATCTCTTCCGGGTCATTTGTATAAAAAGCCAAAAACATTTTTAGGCTTATAATTTCTTTTTGGATAAAGATATTATATGTAGTATTTTTGGTTAAAGTCTCAATTTTTTGGATCGTTGAGACAAGTTTGTCAGTATTTTTAGAATATCCATAAAAATACCCTACAAAAGTCAAGGCCCTAGCTCTAGCGTGCGGGTGAATGTTTTTATCAAGTGCCATTTCCTCAAGCGCCGCGATAGGCTTTTCAAATGCCCAACTTAGATAACCTTGCGTTCCCGTTGTTAAAACATTGAGAGATTGTTTATGTTCAATAGAAGCGGATTTTTCGATCTCTGCAACATAGATGGGCATGTATTTATTGGTAAGCTCTTCTGAGCGAATAAACATTGCTCCAACTAAAAGCTCATAAAGTCTGTCGAGTTTCTCATCGCTTGGTGCGTTTAAAACAAGTTTTTCATAGTCCTCATGATCATCCTTTAGAACAATCAATTTGTTGGCTTCAATAAATTCCACCATCTTGATGGCCTCGTCTATCCAGGCCTCACGTGTCTCTGCAGCCAGTTGGGTTGATGACCAACCTGCCTCTGTTTCTTCTGCGGCTAAAGCGGGCGTTAGCAAAAATGAAACCGTGCTCAGAAAAACCAACATAGTCCGCAATATTGTTGTTATGAACCCTTTCATCACACAACCTTAAGTAAAATCTCTTTAGATTGTTCGAAGGAATATACTTAACAGTTAACATTCCTTTGGCTTCTCTGGACCTCTAGATTGGGGATGTTTCTACACTTTTCTAAGCGTCTTAAAATCGCCTCAAGTAAGACACTGAACTGAAATCTGCTTTTTCCGAAAGCGGACAATCACATCTTTAAACTAGATTCAACAAACCCCATATCTAAACTATGGCAATAGGGGAAAACGTTTATATAATTTCTAGACAGACTTATCTTGTCAAACTTAGTTTTGTGAAGGTCTCTGGATTTCGGGGAAGGCGACCAAAATGAACTATCTTTTCATTATTCCTGCGACGCTCA
Organism: uncultured Algimonas sp.; assembly: GCA_964552135.1. GTDB lineage: Bacteria > Pseudomonadota > Alphaproteobacteria > Caulobacterales > Maricaulaceae > Litorimonas. Next base: position 2,773 of record CAZKHC010000153.1, read on the forward strand.
TTTTCTGTATATGGATGTATTTTTGCTTTTGTTTTTTACCAAAACAGTTGCGCACCACGCGAATTGGTGAGAAAATTGGCCCCACCATAGGACGCTTCACCTGGTTGTTTCTTGTGGGAACAGGTCTTTGTTCAATAATTCTATCCTTAGTCATTATCATTGCGCCTCAATATAGTAATCTTTCGCTAATTGCACGGAAGATGAAATTTGTTATTTACAATTATTCGCCAGTGATAATCGGCATAGGTTTTTTTCTATTTCTAGCCTTGGTCGTAGTTTTAAAAACCCTTCAATATTTTAAGCTAATCCGTTAGCTATTCACTATTGGTAGTTGGTCATTTTTAAATGGCTCTTTATCCCTAACTTTGGCATGTCGTCTGCATGAAAGAGATCTATGTTTAGGTTAACCCATATAGCGCTGTTCATATGCCTGTTGTTTTCGCTGTGCCAGACGGCCATAGCGCAGACATCTTATCATCCAAATGTCCGGCCACAGCACCAGATCGCCGCAACGCCAGTTGCGAAACATGGGCAGCTCTCTGTCGTTGGGCCGCATATTCGAGGCCAACACGGGCAAATCACGTCGCTCGCAGGGCCGAGCTTTTTCTGGTCCAATACGGGGTGGGGGCAGGATCGCTTCTACACGGCGGGGGCAGTTAAAACCTTCGCTAAAGATTGGAATGCCGGGATCGTGCGCGTCGCGATGGGCGCGCAAAATGACGGGAGTTTCCTCAAAGACCCTAACGGCAATGTCCGCCGTATGGAAACCGTTGTCGAGGCCGCTCTTGCCAATGGCCTTTATGTGATTGTTGACTGGCATTCCCATGAGGCCGAGCAAAATACAGCTCAAGCCGTTCAGTTCTTTTCTGTATTGGCGAAAAAATATGGTGACACACCAAATCTGATCTATGAAATCTATAATGAGCCGCTCGACACAACGGATTGGCATAGAACCGTTAAACCCTATGCCGAAACGGTCATTCGCGCGATCCGTAAAATCGACCCCGATAACCTGATTATTGTTGGCACGCCGAGCTGGAGTCAGGATGTCCATATCGCGGCCGATAACCCCATTCGCGGTCATCGCAATATCCTCTATGGGCTGCATTTTTACGCCGCGAGTCATAAAGGCGAGCTGAGGCAGAAAGCCCAATATGCGATCAATAAAGGTCTACCGCTGATCCTCTCTGAATGGGGAAGCGTCACCTATAGCGGCGACGGATATATGGATGTGGCCTCAACACGCGAGTGGATGACCTTTGCAAGGCGTAATGGCCTCAGTCATTTGAATTGGGCCGTAAGCGATAAAAACGAAACCGCATCAATGTTTCGACGCGGCGCTAGCTCGCATGGTGGTTGGACGGCGCGAGACTTAACGCCCTCGGGACGGCTAGCAAGAGATATTATGCGCAGCTGGTAATGGGCTTTTCCCGCCCAAACCTTTGGACAAAAAATATTCACAATATGAGTGGCTTACTTCAGGCAATACTGTTGAAAAACTCCTAGCTTAAACGACTTGTTTCTGATTCACTCGT
>CAZKHC010000154.1:0-4306 GCA_964552135.1 uncultured Algimonas sp.
ATTGTTCCAAAGGCGCCAGACTGAGAGAGCGCATAAACCGAAAATGAAACAAGGCCGCATGTTCCCCCGAGCATGCGGCCTTGGTCCCGCGGATTAGGTTCCCCTCATCCGCATTTTGGCATGTCCTTATGCAGAACGAACGTTGTCTACGTCTAGTTCATGTTCGCGAACTTTGCGGTAAAGCGTCGAGCGGCCTATGCCTAAGCGGCGCGCCACTTCGGACATGTGACCAGAGTAATTATTGATCGCAAATTCGATGAGATCGCGTTCAATTTCCTCAAGTGTCCGTAAATGACCTTCGCGGTCCAGAACTGCGACGTCAGAGCTCTGTTCGGAGGCCTTTTTCATATCTTCTGGAATCAAGCTCTCCATTGGACCCTCTTCGCCGTTCGGCGCGGGCGTAAGGCCTGGTACAAGGCCTGAAATTTGGGGGAAGTCCTGAGGCTGCAACTTATTCCCATCTGAGAGAATCATGGCTCGGAAAACTGTGTTTTCAAGCTGGCGGACATTGCCTTTCCAGCCATGGCCCTTCAGCAGCTCTAGCGTTTCTGCAGTTGCGCCCGAAACATTGAGACGTTCTTGTGCATTAATGCGGCGCACAAAATGCTCCACCAGCGCAGGAATATCTTCGCGGCGTTCGCGAAGCGGCGGGACCGCAATTGGGAACACGTTTAGGCGGTAGTAGAGGTCTTCGCGGAAGGTTCCAGCTTTGACCGCTTCGGCAAGGTCACGGTTCGTTGCGCTGACAATGCGGACATCGACAGGTACCGTGCGCTTGGACCCAATCGGATCTACTTCGCCTTCTTGCAAGACGCGCAAGAGTTTGACTTGCATTTCTAGCGGAAGCTCGCCGACCTCATCGAGGAATAGCGTGCCGGTATGAGCTTCTTGGAATTTCCCCAGATGTTTCGCATTCGCGCCAGTGAAAGACCCTTTCTCATGGCCGAATAAAATCGACTCAACGAGACTTTCGGAAATCGCGCCGCAATTTACCGTGATGAATGGTTTATCCGATCGCTCGGACGCCGTTTGAATTGCGCGTGCAATGACTTCTTTACCGACACCGGATTCGCCCGTGATTAAAATCGGAATATTTGCTTTTGCGCCGCGTTCACCCATAGCGACCACGGACCGCATAGACGAGGCATTCCCGATGAGGTCTTCAAACGATAATCCGCCTTCTGCTGTTTTCTTAAGGCGTTTTACCTCTTTGACGAGGGTTTTCATATCGAGCGCATTGCGAATGGAGACAATAATCCGCTCAGGTGCAGCAGGCTTTACAACAAAATCCCGCGCGCCCGCTTTCATGGCTTTTACAACGGCATCAATCGAGCCTTTACCTGTGAGAACAATGACAGGCAGGTCTGGACGCTTTTTTGCCAGCTCTTCGAGCGTTTCCATCCCATCGCGTCCCGGCATAACCAGATCGAGCAGCATCACGTGAATTTTGTCTTGCTCTGTACCGAGTGCCATCGCCAGCGCGGCATCGCCGTCCCCAGCTTGCAAGGTTGAGAATCCTGATTTTTCGACAACGGCCTGCAACAGGCGACGCTGGGTCGGGTCATCATCAACAATCAAAACAGTCTTGGCCATATATCACCCGGTCAGCGGCGGAAACGGTTTGTCCATTTCTCTCCCTTCCCAGAACATGACGCAGGGAGGTGAATTTGAGGTTTTATTTTATGGTGAAGAACAAATTAATCGCGCTAGGCAAAATCTAAGCCTGTTTATGCAAAATTATTGCTTCAAAACTGTGAATATTTTGACATTTGAGGATAGTTGCCTGCTTGTTCGCGCATTAGAGGCATGATAGCAGGCCCGACCAGTCAAATATACGACTACTTAACGACAGGATATAGCATGGCAGGCGGACATTCGGATTATAAGCACGGAACTATGGAAGTTACCGCGCAATCAGGCACATTTGATGGATTCATGGGCGGAACGAAATATGGCGGCTCTCTAATTACCTTGATTGTTGTTATGCCGACTTTGGTTTTTGCCGTGGGTCTCCATTGGTTCCCGTCTCTTGTCGCGACTGTTGTTTTGGGGTTTGTGATAGGTCTCGCGCTTAAGCTTAAGCCGGGCTGGTATGTCGGCATTATTGGACTTGCAGTCTTAACGGCTATCTTTTCTGCAATCCTATCTGCTCTCCTGTAATCTGATTTCCTTAAACAAAGGCCGTTTCGCGTGAAACTTTCTATACTGAATGACGTTGCTTCGCAAAAAAAAGGCGGCGCCGAAGCCCGTGTGGCAGCGACGCCGGACACTGTTGCTGGATACATAAAAGCTGGCCATAGCGTCGTGGTTGCTAAAGGCGCGGGCGCAAATGCTGACTTTGCCGATGCGCTTTATAAAGAGGCCGGCGCGAGCCTTGCCGCAACCAATGCCGCCGCCGTTAAATCGGCCGATTTGGTTTTGTCAATTACAGGCGGTTCTGAAAAACTCATTGCTTCCATGCGCAAGGGCGCGGGGATTACGGGCGTGCTATCACCGACGGATAATCCGAAATATGCGGCGGCCTGCGCGAAAGCGGGTGTGACCGCTTATGCGCTGGATTACATTCCGCGGATTTCCCGCGCGCAATCCATGGACGTTCTGTCGTCTCAATCGAATCTTTCTGGTTATAGGTCTGTCGTCGAAGCAGGCGGTATTTACGGCCGCGCCTTTCCAATGATGATGACGGCGGCGGGCACTATTGCGCCGGCGAAGGTCTTTATCATGGGCGTTGGCGTGGCAGGTCTTCAGGCGATAGCCACGGCGCGGCGTCTGGGCGCGGTCACGACAGCGACAGATGTACGCCCGGCGACGAAAGAGCAAGTCGCCTCGCTTGGCGCGAAATTCATCGCCGTGGAAAATGAAGAATTTAAGGCCGCCGAAACCGCGGGCGGTTATGCCAAACAAATGAGCGCGGAATATCAAGCTCTGCAAGCGGAGCTCACAGCTAGCCATATTGCTAAGCAAGATATTGTCATCACAACCGCGCTTATCCCGGGTCGCAAAGCCCCCGTTCTGGTGACCAAAGCCATGCTAGACACAATGCGCCCCGGTTCGGTTCTCGTTGATTTGGCTGTGGAGCGCGGCGGCAATGTCGAAGGCGCAAAGCCCGGCGAAATTGTCACGACGAAAAACGGTGTTCATATCGTTGGTCATCTCAACTGGCCATCGCGCATGGCGGCAGATGCGTCCAATATGTTTGCCCGCAATATTAAAAACTTCCTTCCGCTCGTCACGGCAGAAGACGGCGCATATGCGCCCGATTGGGACGACGAAATCATTCAAGGCTGCGCTCTCACACGCGACGGAGCCGTAGTTCACGAGAGACTTTTATAATGTCAGCTGTTCTCATCATGGCAGGCGGCGTAGCTGTTTCGCCACTCGTTTTTCAACTCGCTATTTTCGTCATGGCGATTTTCGTCGGCTATTATGTCGTTTGGTCCGTGACGCCCGCGCTCCACACGCCGCTGATGGCGGTGACCAATGCAATTTCCTCTGTGATTATCGTCGGCGCGCTCGTCGCGGTCGCGGCAGGTGTGAAAGGCGGCTCTGGTATTTCGACATGGACAGGTTTTGCAGCTGTTGCGCTCTGCGCGGTAAATATTTTTGGCGGTTTTCTTGTGACTCAGCGTATGCTGGCGATGTATAAGAAAAAAGAGAAGCCCGCAAAAAAAGCGGAGGCGAAGTAAATGTCTCACATTTCCGAAGTCGATATTGCGGCTGTACTCTACACGGTTTCCGCTGTTCTCTTCATTCTGGCACTGCGCGGCTTATCCTCGCCTGAAACCTCACGCCGAGGCAATACATTTGGCATGATTGGTATCGCGATTGCGATTACCACAACGCTTTTCGTGACGGGTATGAGCGGGATGGCATTGCTTTTCTCAGCAGGTGGTCTTGCGATTGGCGGAATTATCGGTGCTATCATAGCCAAGAAGATTCCTATGACCGATATGCCGCAACTTGTGGCCGCTTTTCATTCCCTCGTCGGTTTGGCTGCGGTTCTGGTTGCCGTTGCGGCTTTCTTTAGCCCCGGAGATTTCGGGATTTTAAAGGGATCTGGTGCCGACACATATATAGCAGGGGGATCTCTCTTAGAGCTGGGTCTTGGCGCTGTGATTGGCGCGATTACATTCTCTGGATCGGTTATCGCCTTTGCAAAATTAAACGGCAATATGAGCGGGTCACCGATCATGCTGCCCGGACGGCACATTATTAACATTGCTCTCGGGCTCGGCATTGCTGTGTTAATCGGCATGTTGATGAAATCCGGCGGCGCGGAGCCTTGGATTATTTGGGCCTTGCTCGC
>CAZKHC010000155.1:0-4305 GCA_964552135.1 uncultured Algimonas sp.
TACGGAGGCGAGTGCGTCCATTTGTTTTTTCCCATTCATATCCGCGTAAAATTGCACTCATCGTGGCAAAGTGGCCCATTCCAGCAGGCACTTGTGCTACATTGGAGAGCCAAAGCGGCGCGCCCATTTCATCTGTGACAGCCTCAGCCAAATCATCTAGTCGCGCTTGGATGCCCGCAGTGATTTTATCTAGTAAGTCTGCGCGGTACTCCACGCTGGTTTGCGAGAAAGAAGGGAATGCAGCTTTCGCAGCCGCAATCGCGCGATCAGCGTCTGCCTTTGATCCCAATGATATTGTCGCGAAACCTTCCTCAATGGCGGGATTTTCAACTTCAATCGTATGAGGCGAGACAGGATCAACCCAGTCCCCATTGATATAAAACTTATTATAATTTTTCATCCGTATATCCTCTGCCATTTTCATTAAGGTTACAAATAAAGGCAACCTTGAAATCGACCATATTCATTCCGAATGCTCAAAGATAGTCTAACATAATTTTACGGTAATTCCCGACGTCTGCTTTCGCTAACGACAGCGACCATATCTCGGCAATGGCTAAAGGCAAAGAGCGTAATTTCCGCTCCCGTAATGTCGCATATAACTTTTTTATGGGATTATCTCCTTCATGGTAAGAGCGTTTACGAAGGATTATCTACCCAGTTAATTAAATTGCATTTCCAAGGGTTTACGCTCAGTATCGAACAAAGAAAACTATAAATTCACCCGACATTGAAATCTTCTGCGGGTATCTAAGAGGGATTATGAAGACACCATTTGAGACTGAAGAGCGAGCAGCATTTAGAATGTCTCTGCGTTCTTTTGTGGCTAAAGAGATTACGCCTTATGCTCATGACTGGGATGAAGCCGGAAATGTACCTTGGGAACTCCATGAAAAATTGGGGGCGCTTGGGATATTCGGTTTTGGAATAGATGAAAAATATGGCGGCATGGGCTTTGATGACCCTTTCATGCGAGCCATTGTCGGCGAAGAAATGGCCCAATGCGGTTATGGAGGAATTGGCGCTGCCGTCGGCGGACGCGGAATTTCTTTAGACCCCATTCAAAGGCTTGCCGCACCCGAGATACGCGGCCGCGTTTTAAAGGATATTGTTTTGGGAAAAAAAGGGTCTAGTCTGGCCATAACGGAACCTAGCGGCGGATCAGATGTGGCCGCCTTGAAAACCACCGCAAAGCAAGACGGCGATGACTATATTATAAATGGGTCAAAAACATTCATCACTGGCGGAATGAAGTCAGATTATTTTGTCGTGGGCGCGCGAACAGGCGGGCCGGGCCTAACCGGTATTTCCCTGTTTTTTGTTGAGTCCGATATGCCCGGCTTTACCCGGACAGCATTAGAGAAAAAAATGGGATGGTGGGCTTCCGACACAGCCAGCCTTTATTTTGATGATGTCCGTGTTCCGGCGAAGAATTTGATGGGGCAAAAAGACTACGGATTCTTATCCATCATGGAGAATTTCAACAATGAGCGTCTGACAATGGTCGCAATTTGTGTTGGAATGATGAAGGCCGCGCTCGAGGACTCGATAGAGTGGGCACAGCAAAGGCAGACATTTGGCAAGCCCCTGATAAAACACCAAGTCATCCGCCATAAAATCGCCGATATGTCTGCGAAAATAGACGCCGTTGAAAGTTATATGAATATTATTTGTTGGAATATGGAACAGGGCGAGGTTCCGGTAGCCGAACTTTCCAAAGCTAAATTCTTTGCGACGAAATCTCTTGAGTTTGTGGCGTCGGAAGCCATGCAAATTTTGGGCGGTGCGGGATATTTACGTGGCAATAGAGTTGAGAGCATTTACCGTGAAGTCAAAATTATGGCAATCGGGGGAGGATCTGAAGAGATTATGCGCGATCTCGCTGTTCGGCAAATGGGGCTATAAAAATTATGAGTCGTAAGATCTAAATACGACCGGGAAGAAAAACATGAAAAATATAGCTCAGTTATCAGCAGCGTGATTGGCGGTAAGCCCTTTATCTATGCGGTCGATATCCCTTGGCCGCCCATAGACGGAGATTTCCAAAAAGACAGCGCCCTTTTGATAGGTTTCAGTCGAAAATGAACTCCTGTATATATAGAGGCGCATGTTGAAATATTGAAAAACAGTTAATACAGCCAAATGATTAATATCGACATTTAGCTTTTAGGGGTAAAATAATCGCGACGTTTAAGGGAATGATACGATGAACTTATTGAAATTTGGATTATGTTTGAGCGCTTGCATCGCACTCATATCTTGCAGCGAGCCAAGTTCCACTGGCGACGTAAATTCTTCCAATAAAGTCACGGATACCGCTCTTTCTAATGCCGCCGCGACACCGGAAAGCTGGCTAACATATGGCGGAGACTATAAAGAACAGCGCCATTCGCGGCTAAGCAACATTACCAAAAACAATGTCGCGGAACTTGGAGTAGCTTGGACATTTGACCTCTCCACGGGGCGCGGTGTTGAAAGCACACCCATAGTGCATGACGGCATCATGTATGTCACGAGCGCCTGGTCAATCCTTCACGCCTTGGACGCCGTCACCGGCGAAGAAATTTGGACCTATGATCCTGAAGTGGCAGGGGAAGACGCCATTAAAGGTTGCTGCGATGTGGTCAATCGCGGCGTCGCAATTTTTGACGGCAAGGTCTATCTTGGTGTTTTTGATGGGCGGCTCGAAGCACTAGACGCAAAAACTGGAGACCTCATTTGGTCAAAAGTAACCGTCGATCAATCCCTTCCCTATTCAATTACCATGGCCCCGCGCATTGTTAAGGGTCGTGTGATTATCGGGAATGGCGGAGCGGAATTGGGTGTGCGGGGCTATATCTCAGCTTATGATGCCAAGAGCGGTGATCTGGACTGGCGTTTCTACACGGTCCCCAATCCAAAAAAGCAGCCAGACAATGCTGCATCAGATCCTATCATGAAAGAGCTCGTCAATGACACATGGGGCGATACGGGCGGCTGGGTCACGGATGGTGGGGGTGGAACCGCTTGGGATTCAGTTGTCTTTGACGAAGAGAACGATCAAATAGTTGTCGGCGTCGGCAATGGTTCGCCGTGGAATGCAAAAATTCGCGACCCAGAGAGCAAGGGCGACAATTTATTCCTCTCCTCCATCCTAGCACTTGATGCTGATACAGGCGCCTATAAGTGGCACTTCCAAACCACACCGCGCGACCAATGGGATTACACCGCAACACAAACCATTATACTCGCGGACTTGCCCCTCGGAGAAAATGGCGCCGACAGACGTGTCGTCATGCAAGCCCCAAAGAATGGCTTTTTCTATGTTCTCGATGCCGCATCAGGTGAATATATTTCAGGCAATAATTTCGTTCCGGTCAATTGGGCAACAGGATTGGATGAAACAGGCAGGCCTATCGAGACTCCTGGAGCGCGGAAAACTGATGGCGAAGGCGTATTAACAATCCCCGGACCTCTGGGCGCACATAATTGGCAACCAATGGCCTATTCACCGCGCGAAAAGCTCGCCTACATCCCAGCCCAGCAGATGCCGCAGTTATTTCAAGATGAACAAGAAGAATCCGACCCAGACGCCTATTGGAATCTTGGGTATAATTTATCCGCTGGCCTACCGTTAGAATACCCAGCTGGGACCATTGAGTTTCTACGAAAAAGCAATCAAGGCTGGCTCATCGCTTGGGATCCCATCAAGCAAGAAGCGCGCTGGACTGTCGAACATGACGGACCTTGGAATGGCGGCATCCTATCACTCGACACAGGCGTCGTTTTGCAAGGTCAGCGCGAAGGAGCTGTCAATGCTTATGATGCTGCGACAGGAGACAAACTCTGGTCAACGAATGTCAAAGCGGGCGCATTATCAGGTATGAGTAGCTACGCCATTGATGGCGAGCAATATGTCACCATCACCACGGGTTGGGGGTCTGCTTTCTCGCTCTCTGGAGGTTATGGCTATACATCTCCCGTTCCGCCGCAAGTCGGACGCGTTGTAACATTCAAACTGGGCGGGACGGGAATAATTCCGGATGCCATGGAAACTGCGATTGAACGCACGCCTAAGGGCGATGAATTCGGCTCCACAGAGCAACTGGCAAGTGGCCTTCTTCATTTCGCTGACAATTGCTCAGTTTGTCATGGGCCTTTAGCGGTCAGCGGCGGCGCTCTGCCTGATCTAAGATGGTCTTATGCCACCGCTGATAAGAATGAATGGACGGATATTGTAGAAAATGGCGCCCTGTCCGAAAATGGAATGGTGTCCTTCAAGGATCAAATCACGCCCGAAGCCATGGAGGCTATCCGCGCTTATGT
>CAZKHC010000156.1:0-4293 GCA_964552135.1 uncultured Algimonas sp.
TTCAGTAGATCAGCCGCTCTAGACTATAACTATTAAATCTATAATAGCTAATGTATAGTATGGTTAGTTCGGCTACAGTGCGGTTAACTATGGTGTTGATGATCTTAGCAGTGCACCATGCTACTAAGCTTCCGTAGTCCACTACTGTACACGGCTAGTCTATCAAACAACTGCACAGTGGACAAGCCTGGTCCTTCTACATTCGGTCTCAGCCTGAGTACCGGAACAAGTACAAAATGCCTTCCACTAACCTCCTTATTCCATAAACTGCAACAGATATTCCATATCGGTTGCAGCTAGCAGGTCTCGCATGTCGAAAATGGGTTCACTTCTCCGTTATTATCACGGTCCGGGAACCGAGGAGTGCTTGTCTTGACTTTGGACAGTAGTCACGACGATAGGCGTTCCGTAATTAGCATGGCCCTGCGACGGGGATCACTGGTTCCTTTCCCCATGTATTCTGATACAGTCGTATGTGCGCGAGGCACTGTGGGCATCGAGGTCACACAGAGTTGAACTGTAGTCAGCGACTATGTTGTCTCCAGCCTTCAGCTCTGGGACTGGATTAGCAGGAATATGTGAGGATTGCGTAGTTGTGTACAGTACATGGTTGTTACAAGTTATTCGTCATCGACAGCTATTCTTTAAAGCCTTATCTCTACTCTACATTATTTATATTATAGTCCATGTAACGTGTGGCAGGTAGCAGTGATGCAGCACAGCTTCAAATGGAGTTTGTTAACTGCATGCAACTAGTGCGGTACAGCTGAACGCAAATGCGCTAGTTGCGCCGAGCTAAACACAGTCCCTAGAGTGCCTATATTATTTCTACATCCCACAAGCACTACAGCAGCTACAGCAGCACATGCAGCGGTGCGTATATATTTGTAAATGGATCAGTTGCGAATGAGTTGGAAAAGTGTTGGGAATGCATGGACAAATAGTGGGATACATCGACCAGTTCACCGAGTCACTGCCGCTCATGTGACCCTGCGTGTGATGATGGACCACTAGAAATTCTACCAGTTGCTGTGCAGCAGGTCACTTCAACAATCGCTTCTACTCAGTGTATCCTGTTTTTCTGCAAATAAAAACTAGTCCCTTAACTTGCAAAGGTCGCTTCAGCAATACACTGATGACACGGAACCCTGAACATATGAAAATATTTAATGCATGGTGTGCACAGTATATGTTCCAAGTGCCGTGACTCGCAATGCCAATGCTCCATATCTTCTGTGTCTGGACCCGATCGGGATGGCGTCTGGATACTGATTTATCCATCTAGCACCGAACTGCATACGTACAGGAGTATGTAGTTGCAGTGCAGTAAGGTGCCTACTACTAGCTAGAATTACCTCACGTCACGTGACCTCTCACTACACCAAGAGATGTACATTACGCCGCACAGCTGGACAACCGTTGTGCCATGTCCGTATGTTTTATATATTCTCGGAGCCGTGAAGAGTATTATAATGCTTCGCAATTGCACTGCAATGTGAACGCCGTTGTGCATTGTTGCACATGCACTTGTGCTTAGTGAAGCTAGTGGGGTGGCGCGAAGTTTTTGGTACTATGTAAAGCTAGTTTGGGCACTGATATACAGGCATCAAACGGGCTCTGGTGATAGCAACAACGGTGAGTCATTTAGTTGAAACGAAGGAAAGTAACGTGAGTCGGCGAACTCTATAACATTTACAGTATACATTCATAAAACGATCATATAGAAAATACGTAATATGGGCGGTGGGGGTGTGAGGATTACATGGTACGTGCGTGAGTCTTTACGGTTTACGCAATGTAGATGATGTTGGTATGCAGGGTAGCCTCGAAACGTCTGTCGGCTGGTGGGGTGAGATGGTGATATGTTACACGAGGTAGGAAGCCAGCAAGCGAGCTGGGGGCATTCGAACAGCTGTGAGGTTCCCTCAGAGCCATCCCAGTGCCCCCAGCTCACATCCTGGCTACCTACCGCGTGCAGAAACCCGGTTGGGCCACTCCAACTTTCGCGGCAGTGCCTCTACTCCCTATGTGGGGACGGCATCCGACCCCATCCAACGTAGGAAGCGTGCGCCGAAGCGACGCACCCTCATCCTCAGCGGTGTGCCGGGGGTTGGACTATCAAAGCGCGCACACCGTGTCCTGCGGAACAAGCCGCGGCGCGCACGCTTTTCAGGGGACTGAGGAACATCAGGCAACTGATGCTCCTCACTACGCATGCGCTTTCCGACCACCTGCCTGACCGGAGAAGCAGGTCTGACGGTGTGGTCAGGAGGCATCGGAGAAAAGGGGGAGATGATCACCGGACATTGCGATGTTGCCGGGGCATTCGCAATATCCAGGTCACCAGTGGATGGGGAAAGGGGAAGAAAGAGGGGAACGGGCGCGGACAATTCGATGTCTGCGAGGGCGTGGAGAAGATCCAGGTCACCAGGGGATGGGGATGGGGATGGGCAAAGAGAAAGGGAAGGGGGTAGGGGCCAGGACAGGTACTGCGCACACTCCGGCTCGACAGGGTTAGGGTTCAGGGACTCTTCGAGGAACGAAAGGTTCGCAAAAGAATGACAAGCCGAAGGGTCCGCAGCATCCAGCGAAGGGGTCAGAGGGGTTCCATCCTGTTCGGCCTGTAACAGGTCAGTTAGCAGGGAACGGACGGAGGACGGGGTTAGTGTGAAAGCGGGCAGAGACATGATGAACGAACCGAGAAAGCGAAAGAGCCAAGACACAAGGGTTGAATCTTGAGAAGCTGAAGAAGTTTAGAGTCTGCTTGATGATGAAAAAAAGCCGACACCTTTCGTTGGTACGCGAGGGCCCGATGGTTCATCTGCTCTATTTATTCGTATGGGGAGAAATTATGTGAAGGTTAGGAGTGAGGGTGTGAGGGCGGGAGGTTGCGAGAGTGGACCAGTAGGGTGGAATGACCTGTGTGTGATGTGCGGCTGGTATGGTGAGAGCAAAAACAATGCTTGTATGAAGGTGCCGAGACAGCGTTCGTTGTTTGAGGAATAAATTGCGTCGATAAGATGTTTGTCGGCGAGGTACTGCCTGAACCAGGGCCAAAAAAGGCATAATCATTGTTTGATTAAAGCAATCAAAGTTTACATGAATCACATGACTGTGGGGCGAGATTAATTTGTTCGTTATGTTTCCAGTGTAATGTGGTTGTGCCCGCGAAAAACGGTTAGGAGCTATTGATAAGAGAACAGCTTCATATTTAATTGCATTGTGGTGTGGATTTGTAATAATCAAACATTCCTAAAACCTAGATCATCCTCTGCCCAAACTACCTCTCGAATTTCAATTCGAGTCTGCTTCCAAGTCACCACCACAATTATTATAACGCTTTCTTCCGTGCCTATTCTATGGCGGCGGAAGGAATCAATATTAACTCGGCAAAAGGAACAAGGCGTCCCATCGCCATACGCATCATATATGTACATATATACATATATGTACATATATACATACATACATATACTGTGACATTGGGTTCAAACGGTAATGTTTAGTAGGAGTCCGTGAAACAACCAGACCCTATAGCATCCTTACCGATTTGGAGTAGTAAAACGTATTCAGCATTTAGCATAGAATACCTGCTGGGTAAACATAAACACCCGACTAGAATTGGAGCTAGCTTAAGATGTATAGTCGACTGAGCACTTCTCTAGATACCGATGAAAACATAACCGACTCTAACAACTCCAATTGTACCAAAATGAGGGCGACAAGCATACCTGCAACATCTTTGATTATTACAAATAAATGAACCTGTCACATTCTTCACCCTTTCCTTAGTTGCCGCTCCGTTTCATATCTTTACGATTGATCTTTTCAATCTTTACTATTGAAAACTGAAATGACTAATTCCCAATCACACTTCTCTCCCACTCTCCTGGTAGACATATCCAACTCTCCATCTCCCCATCTTCCCACCTTTCACCCAATTAAGCACAACAAAAGTAGACGTTTCTAATCACCGATCACAAAGGTCGCTTGCTATAGTTCCTCCCCTATGACCCTATGACTACTGATTAGTTACTACACATCTGCAGTTTGGCCACTTTGCGATAATTTTATTTATGACCGTGCAGGTGCATAGGATAAGAGACAAATGACCCCGGTGTAGTCGTTTCATTGATGGTATGTGATATTGTTCAGTTAAATCTCGCATGTGACGTCTACTTTGTACACTGTTACAGTACTGTTCCGTCTCCCCAGTCCCCGCGTCGTCGCGGACTCGAGTACGCCACGTCGCCTTGACTTCGCTCCTGTAGACTAGGACGGGAGCCAGCAGCC
>CAZKHC010000157.1:0-4292 GCA_964552135.1 uncultured Algimonas sp.
GCGGAGCCCGTTCCTGTCTAAGCTCCAGACTGTTCTGGCGCAGCTTACGGCGCTGCATCCCAAAAAAATAGATCTGGGACTTGGCCGGATTGAACGAGTCCTCAGTGCGCTAGGTAATCCGCAACGGCGGCTTCCGCCCTCTATTCATATTGCGGGCACCAATGGCAAAGGCTCGACGACCGCTTTCCTGCGCGCAATGATCGAAGCCGAAGGCAAGACCGCGCATGTTTATACCTCCCCGCATTTAGTACACTTTAATGAACGCATTACTTTAGCGTCCGAAGAGATTGCCGATGATGCATTGCTCGATGTCCTGCGGCGGGTCATGGAGGCGAATGGGGGCCAGCCGCTTTCCTTTTTCGAAGCCACCACTGCGGCCGCTTTTTTAGCATTTTCCGAACATCCCGCTGACTACGCCATTATCGAAGTTGGGCTTGGCGGATTATATGATGCGACCAATGTTTTTGATCCTGCCGTCAGTATCATCACACCCGTCAGTTACGACCACGCGGAATTTTTGGGCCGTGACCTAGCTGGTATTGCGCGGGAAAAAGCGGGCATCATAAAAGACCATGTGCCTGTCTTCGCGGGGCGGCAAGACGATTTGGTCAGTGCTGTCTTGCGCAATGAAGCGGCGAAACATCGGGCACCAATACAGTTTCTAACGGAAGATTTTCGGGCTTACCGCGAGCAAGACCGCATGGTTTTTGACGCCGATGATGTCTTGCTAGACTTGCCTTGCCCGGCTCTCATTGGGTCTCATCAAATCGATAATGCAGGTGTCGTCATTGCGGCGGCGCGAAGCCTGGGGCTTTCGGATGGGGCTATTTCAAAAGGGCTAACCACCGTGTCTTGGCCTGCACGTTTGCAAAATCTTACGACGGGTCCCTTCGCTGAGATGATAACAGAGTCGGGCGGGGAGCTATGGCTAGACGGCGGACATAATCCGCATGCCGCCGCCGCTCTCGCAAATGTCATGGCAGAACTGCAAGACCGGACAGAACGGGTGCTTATTCTGGTTATGGGAATTTTAGGCAATAAGGATGCGGGCAAATTTCTCGACGCTTTCACCGGTCTCGCAAGCTCCGTGATAGCGGTTGACATTCCCGGGTCGCCTGCATTGTCGCCAAACACACTAAAAGAGCTCGCCAAAAACCGGGGCATGATTGGGCAAGTGGCAGATAATCTTACCGACGCTGTTCAGCGCGCCATCAACACAGGCGAAGCTTTGTCGAGGCAAGACCCCTCGGAACCAATCATTCCGCCGCGCGTGTTGATTTGTGGCTCGCTCTATCTCGCTGGACATGTGTTATCGGCATAAAAAAGGCCGCCACAAAGACGGCCCTATATAAATATTTGAGCGGCGTTAAGCGTGCTCAGCCAACCACTCTTGCAACTTGGTTTTATTCATCTCGCCGACTTTCGTTGCGACGACTTGTCCCTCTTTGAAAATCATCAGCGTTGGAATGCCACGCACGTGAAATTTGCTTGGCGTGTCGGGATTTTCCTGAATGTCCATTTTCGCGATTTTCACGCGGCCCGCAAATTCGTCAGAGACTTCTTCCAGCGCCGGACCCATTTTTTTACAGGGGCCGCACCATTCTGCCCAAAAATCCAATAAAACCGGAGTTTCGGATTGCAGGACATCATCGGAAAATGTGGCGTCTGTGACAGCTTGTGTGGCCATAGGACACTCCTCAAGTAGAATCGTTTCGTTGCTCAGGAAATAGGGAGCGCAGCGACTTTCTGCAAGGCAGCATCCAGTAACGAGTCTGGGAGCAACATCAAATGCGGTCCATCGGTCCACAATAAAGCGCAACTTACCTCGCGCCCGGGGTAAATTTCACGGGCTAATTGGCGGTAAGCGGCCATTTGGCCGAGATAGAGATCGGAAACATCATTCGGGTCTGTGGGCGGCGGACGGTTGGATTTATAATCGACAATGACAACCTCAGTGTCGGTCACACAAAGCCTGTCAATTTGCGCGTTCAAATAAAGCCCCTCGGGTAGACCTTTTGCAGAACCCGCAAGACTCACTTCTGCCCGCGACCCCGGTGCAAAAATATGCGCGAAGTCTTTATGTTCCAGCACAGTGAAAACTTCTCCTTTAATCTGCTCGGCTAGATCCGCCGGCACATCAGCGTAGCTGGAAAGCATTTTTTGCGCTGTATCATGGCGTCTCTCGGTAGCTATATCTGGCAGGATTTCGAGGAGCTTATGAATTAGGTTCCCGCGCCGGAAAACACTCGGATCATTCGACTTGCCGGGCGAACGTACCGGCGTATCGACGGGCGGGTTGGACAATAAATACGACGGCGTGACCCGTCGCCGAGCGCGCGTTTCGGAAGGGGCATTTTTATGAATCCAAGGCGGTAGGTTTCTCTCGTCGGAGTCCGTATCGCTATCATTCGCAGTGGCAGGCTTGGGCGGCGCGCCATACCGTAGACCCGTCACTAATTCGCCCTTTACTTCGCGCTCAAACGGCGCGGGATAAGCGCTCGCGCCCAAGGCCTTTAATCCGCGCTTTAACCAATCATACCAACAGCCTTCTTTAAGCTTTGCCGTCTCGCGACCGATATGCGGACCACAAACAATTAGCCGCGATTCCGCCCGAGTCATTGCCACATAAAGCAATCGCAATTGCTCTTGGGCCTGCCGCATTTTAACCGCCTCCTTTACCCCCTCAACATATGGTACATCGGATTTATTCCAAATTTGCCCGCCTTTTTCATCCGGCAATAAAACATCGCGCAGAGGCGGCGTATTTGTCGTATCGGGTAGAATGACAATTGGCGATTCCAAACCTTTCGCGCCGTGAACCGTCATCACCCTGACCTCAGATAGGCTTCTATCCTGCTCGCGTTTTATCTCGACATCGCCTTCCGAGAATGCGTGTAAAAAGCTTTGTAAATTTGGCGCGGTTCGGCTCTGATGATCCAAAGCCTGATGTAGAAAGGCCTCCAAAGCATCGCGCGCCTCAAGCGACAGCCGCTTATAAAACCGCTTGCGCATCGTTAGGCCATCCGCGTCTTTATAATCCAAAACGCGCGCATAAAAATCATAAGGTGGGAGCGTTTTTGACAGGTTGATGAAATGCGCCAGCGTTCCATATGTCTCGGGATGTCGCGTTTCTAAGGCTTCAATCAATGTCGAGGGGCGATCAATCGCGACTTTCATCAATGCCTCATCATCAAAGCCAAAGAGCGGTGATTTTAGCGTTTCCGCAAGAGACAAATCGTCAGATGGCAATAGACACACCCTCGAGAGCGCAATCAAATCTTTGACGATAATGGCCTCAGAGAGTTTTAATTTATCCGCCCCCGCAATAGGGATTTCATGACGTTTGAGTTGGCGAATGATGGCTTCAAATAAATCACCGCGCCGCCGCACAAGGATAAGCACATCTTGCGCTTTTATGGGCCGAGTGGCTTTCAACGCCCTATTATAAATAGGTTCACCCGTATCAATCCAACCCTTCACTGTTTTCGCTATTTCTGTCGCGAGCACCTCAATCTGGTGCCCTTCGCCTTTGGCATCTACGGGCGTTGTGTCCCACGGTTCATTTTCTTCGGGCGTCTCGGGCGGCGGCGTGATGGGCCAGAGCTCGACTAAGCCATCATCTTCACGGTGGGCAATATGGCGAACTTCATCACTTGCAGGCGGAAATTCCTCCGGATTGAACATCTCTTGCATGCCGCCGCAATCAAAGAGAACTGCGTCCACAACGTCCAAAACCTGCTGCGTCGAGCGAAAGGACATTGTCATCCGAATATCCGTTGTCGCCTGTTCTGAACGGCGGCGAATTTCAGTGAGGAAACGCTCAGGCCTCGCGCCTTGAAAGCTATAAATCGATTGCTTTTCATCCCCGACAGCGAAGAGCGTGCGCGGCCTAGAGGGATCATCATCAGGGCTGGGCTGGAAAAAAGGTTCCGCGAGAATATTGATGATTTCCCATTGCTCAGGCGAGGTGTCTTGAGCTTCGTCCAGTAAAATGTGTTTTATCCCGCCGTCCAATTTATAGCGCACCCAATCGGCAGCTTCAGAACGTCCCAACAGACGGCGGACAAAAAGAATTTGATCCGAATAATCCAGCCCACGTGCCTTATGTTTTGCCTCGCGGTAAAGCGCTGCATATCGGACAGCTATATTGAAGACGGATTCCGTTAGGCCGTAAATATGAGTCGCGCGGATGGCTTCGCTCGCAGTTTTATAAATCTCCGCGTGCCCTTCAAGAAAAGCTCGCCCCAACTCGGGGGTTCCCTTGGCAACCAATTGCTTGGTAATCTCATTAT
>CAZKHC010000158.1:0-4287 GCA_964552135.1 uncultured Algimonas sp.
TTGTCGCCTGCGCTGCTTGCGCTGCCTGTCCTCGTGTTGTGACGAGGACGGCATCTTCGTTGCCAAAGGTTGGCACGTCGTCATCGACGGGATGACCATCGTCAAACTCCGTCTCCAGACGCGATAGCGCGTCGGGGACTTGGTGCACACGACCCGGTCGATATGCGACCGTGAAGTCAAACTCCGCCACTCGTAGGCGCCAACGTAAGAGGCGGCCAGACGCGTCCGTCAGGGTCATGAGCCAACGTAAGGCCTCATGATCCGTTCGGACGTGGAACTTGAGCCCCTCGATGTAAGGTCGCAATATTGTGATTGCCCACACTACAGAGTAGCACTCGCGTTCCGTCGCGGAGTAGTTGCGCTCTGCGTCGTTGAGCGACTTGGACCAATACCCGATGGGAGTCCACACATTTGGACTCTCCTCATCCTGCTGCTGGAGCAAAGATGCTCCCAGCTGGTATGACGACGCATCGGTGTCGATCATGAAGGGCCGGTCCCTCATGGGTAACCCAAGTATGGGTGGTGACGTGAGCCTCCTTTTGAGAGCTTCGAACGCCTCAAGTTGTTCCGGACTGGGGGATTCCCAGTCCGGCTCCGCGTCCTTCCTCAACATGGAGTTGAGGGGGCGAGCTATCTTAGCGTAACCCTTCACGAACCGCCGATATACGTTCGCGGCCCCGAGGAACGACCGCAGTTGCGTCAGATTCCTCGGGAACTTGGCAGTCTCGAATGCCTTCGTGTTTTCGGCAGCTACGTGCAGCTTGCCGGGGGTTATCACGTGCCCTAGATAGTCGACGCGGGGCTGGAAGAACCTACACTTCGACAGCTTAAGGGTGACGCCTGCTTCTCGTAGCAGCGTCAGCACCTGGTTCACGTGAACCAAATGCTCCTCGACCGAGGTCGAGAAGACGATTACGTCGTCTAGATAGATAAGGCAAGATTGCCATCTCACTCCCGAGAGGATGATATCCAACGCCCGCTGAAATGTAGCAGGGGCGTTGCGCAGCCCAAATGGCATGCGGACGTAACGGTACGTACCCATGTACGACGTGAACGTTGTCTTATCACGATCCGCAGGTGCAACGGGCACCTGCCAGTAGCCAGCGTTGCAGTCTAACGTGGTGAAGATCGTGGCGTTGCCTAACGAGTCCAGGCAATCGTCTATACGCGGTAGAGGGTACGCGTCGCCAACTGTTTTGGCGTTAAGTCGTCGATAATCGACGCAGAAGCGCAACGATGCGTCTTTCTTTGGGACGAGCACAACAGGTGACGCCCACTCGGACGTGGCGGGTTCGATCACGCCTGCGTCGAGCATCTTGCGGATCTCGGCCTCTGCCTTCGCGCGTAGCGCGGGTCCCTGTCTATAGGGCATGGAACGGATCGGTCTCGTTCCGGGTTGGAGGTCTATCCGATGCTCGGTAGCATCGATGACACCAAGGCGGCCCGGAGCCCACATCTCATCATGAGACGCGAGCATCTCGATGATTTTGTGTTCGAGCTCCGGGTCGCCGATGTGTTCTAAGTCTACTGTCTCGCGCCAATCGTCGGGCGGACGGTCTGTGGGGGTCGGCCCCACAGCTTCGGGCGACGTACGGTCGTCGCCCTCCTTCATCTCTGTGATGAAGGGTAAGTTGAGGACCCTCTCGAAGGCTTCCCCTACCTTCCGGTCAGGCATATAGATGCCGACCGGGTTGCGTATCGCATACGCAATGGTCATGTTCTTCACGAGCTGACGAGGTAGCTTCGTGAAGTTGGAGACAACTATGAGGAAGCACTCTTTAGGCTTGACCTCGATTATGCCATTGGCGATTCGTACGCCATGGCGAGCCTGTACGGAAGGCTTTGGTTCGAGAAAGACGAGGCCGGATGCCTCAGTCGTAACTTCGATTGCCATTTGACACATCGGTGGCACCTTGGCCGACCGAGCTAACTTGACGACGTGCGTCTTGTTCGCACGTCCGTCTGTCCTGCGCCCCGGATGGGCTGCATGTGTCTCCTTCTTCGGCCCTTCGCGGGCCTCCGACTCCTCTACCTTGGAGTCGGCTTCGACATATGGTGTCGACCCATCCCCTACAGCGAGGATGGGTATCGTGCTCCCTCGGTAGAGCTCGATGATTTGACGGCGACATCGGATCGCCTCAACATGACGGTTCATGAAGGCCGTGCCGACGATTACAGGCACGGCCAACGTCGGAGCGACGAAGAACTTGGCGCGGTACAAAGTGTTACCGAGGCGAAGCCTTAACGATAAGGCTCCCTCCAACGGCAACCGTTTGCCGTTGGCGTCACCAAGTGCCGGGATTCGCTCCTCAGGCATTTGGAAGTCTTCCCATCCCGTGGGAAGACAACTGCGCTGGATCAAGTTGTATCCAGAGCAGGTGTCCATTGCGACGGAGTACGGTCTCATCGCATGGATGTTCGTACCGATCGAACCGGTTACGATGTAATGTGTGGCCGATAGTAGGCACACAAGTCCGTCGAGGACTAGCGGCTCCTCGTTGAGCAACGCTGGAGGATCTAACTCCTTTTTAAACTTAGCGTTTCGCTTGTGTCTTCGCTTGTCGTATAAGCGTTTGACTTCGCGTCGCAGTGCTTGGGACTTGCGCGCTCTGGCTCGTTCGCCGGCCGTATGCCTTCGCGGCCTGCGCAACTTCTTTAAGCGATGATTCTCGTTCCGCTTAGAAGTCTTCGTTCCCTTCGCGGGTAACGGATGCGACGTCGTCGATGACGTCGGTGTTGTCGTCGTCGATGCCTCCCGTGGCACCGACGACAACTTCTCGCGCCCACGATGGGCAGCGTCGCCGGGTTCGTCCGGCGGAGGCCAGCCTGGTAACAGACTTGGCGACAGACCGCGATGCTGAGCGTGCGCGTTGCCGCCGGCTAGTTTTCCGACGACGCGGAGTCGTCGGAGTCCTTGTCTGTCGCCCAAGTAGGTCCGGCATCCTCTTGATTGCCTTGAACCTCTGGTGGCTCATTGGTGATGTGAGTCGTTACGTAGACTCCACCACTTCGGTTACCGAAGGAGACGCCCCGACGGCTGTCTCTACTTCTTCCCCCACGCGTTGACGGACGACGGTCGTCACGCCTATTGGGATTCTGCAGGACCCTTGGTGGGTCCCGCCCTCTATACCCTGAGTTAGGGGCGGCAACTGTTGCCTGCTGGCCGGTTACGGTACCGGCCTGGCGCTTCGCCATTCGTTGGCGGTAGTAGGACGCCATCTGAGGGTTCGCCTCCACTTGGTACATGTAGTACCTGTACGCGAAGTACAAACGCTGCTCGGGCGTGAGGTAGGGGCAGTTGAACGAGCTGTGCCCCTTATCCCTACACGTCCAGCATTCTAGTGACCAATAGTCCTTCGGAATAACTGACTCTGCGTGCATTCGCTGCTCGAGAGTCAGTTCCGGAATGTCGACGAGCGATCGTGCGCTCGTCGAGGTCGGAGTCGTTTCATTCGACCCGACCACACCACCATCGGTGAATAGTATAGCATCCAGTGTCGACGCCACCGAGTAGGCGAGAGCTGGGTCAGTTGCGCGCATTTCCGATAATGCAGCCTGACATGCCATCTCATCGGAGATGTGTGACACCCGCGGGTCCCTGCGAAAGGGTACAAACGGCGGAGTCGTAGGTGGCGGCGCCTCTATTGGCGCCTGCACAAGGAGAGTCGGCGTCGAGCGCGACTTAGTCCTCGGTGTCGTCGTAGACACCGGAGGTATGCTGGCACGGTACGTCGTGCCAGCTCGGGTAGCAAGGGTACGGACCTTCGACAGGTCGACGTCCCTTCCCCCTTCGGTCAGATCGCTGACCTGGCCCGCGACTTGGGCTCGGGTCGTTGGGAGTAGTCCCCGCACGTAGTGGTGCACTAGCTCACGTGAGCTGAACACGAAATGGCAGTTACGAGACGCCTCGTGTAGGCGGTCCGCGTAGGCGCCTTCGTCCTCATCGCTCTTCTGAGCAATCTGCGTGACCTGCTCGTGGGCCGCATGAAGCACATCATCGTGCAAGTAGCGCTTAAGTAGAGCGTCTACGACGTGTGGCCAGGTATAGAACCTGGCCGAGTCAAAGCTCGCGACGCCTGGTGCTGTCTGCGAACGGTAGAAGGTACGGGCCTCACCGTCGAGAAAAAAGTGGAGCACGCGAACTGCTACCCCCTCACACACGTTGAGCGTATCGAACGCCGTGCGGAGGTCTGACAAAAAGCCAAGTAAGGACACTGGCTTGCGCCCATCGAAGGGTCGCATGGCGGGGAACAATCCCTCGACCTTTTTCTTAAGTCGAGAGATGTT
>CAZKHC010000159.1:0-4249 GCA_964552135.1 uncultured Algimonas sp.
AAGGGCGCGAACTTATTGATAAAGGATATAAGCTCTTAATGTTGGGATATGATGGGGTCTTAATCGAAACTGCGGTGAGACCGCTATTGAACCAAATAACTGATAGGTAAGTCTAGCTACTATTCTTTAAATGGGTTTCGCTAATGGGTGGATTTCAGGGGTCTTATATTGACACTCTTCCTAATGTTGATTTATAAAATCAACATGAATTTTCTAGTTAACTTCAATGTATAAATTTGACCCTGATTTTTATCTAACAGCGGCTGATGCGGCCAAAGATCTTGGGATTAGCGTCTCGAGTTTATATTCGTATGTTAGTCGTGGGCTCATTAAATCTCAGACCCTGGAAAATTCACGAAAAAAGGGATATTTACGAACCGATATTGAAGCCTTAAAGAGAAAGAAAAAGGGGTTTAAAGACGATCCTAATTTTTATTATTCTCCCAAATTACACGATAATTCTATTACTAAAATCACGGAAAAGGGCCCCTTGTATCGAGGGATCGATGCTCTGACTTTAGCACGCACAGAAAGCGCGGAGTCCATCGCTAGTTTGCTGTGGCAAAAGAATTTGTCTGTTTTTAACAAAGTGACAAGTTTCCCCGAGACATCAAAATTTGAAACAATTCGAAAAAGTTTCGTTACGTTAAATCCGCTCGCTCAATATGTGTCACTTGCGGCAACGATCGAAGAGGAGTTCCCTAAATCTTATAACTTGGCCCCTGATGGCGCAGCAAAAACCTCAGTAGATGTCATACGATTACTTGCCAGTTTTATTGTTGGAAAGAACTATCCCGAAGGGACATCTTTACACCAATTTATTGCCTCAAAAAATGACCTTAGTGAAGGCTATGCTGAACTCTTAAGGGCTTTCTTTGTCTTGGCAGCGGATCATGAACAGGGACCAGCCCTGCAAATTGCACGAAATTCGGCTTACGCTGGGAATACACCTTACGGCGTTGTTTCCGCAGCTTTGATTGGGTGGCAGGGATCATATATGATGAAGGGAATTGGACAACCTCTTAAGCAATTTATGACAGAGATTATGGATGCACCTAATCCAACTCAAGCAATAACAAATCGCTTACAAGATGGAGCCTCTCTGCCAGGCATTGGGAGTCCGGTTTATGGAGCGAAAGACCCTCGGGGTGCTTTACTCATAGAGTTGATAAATGAATATCTTCCGGATGACCAAGACGCTCAAAAACTATATTTGGCGGCCGATATGATTGAAGACCTCACGGGGAAAGCTCCGAGCTTAGTTTTTTCAGCAGCATTCTTGGCGCAGAAATTAAATATGCCAAACCAATTGAGGGCTCTCATAGCCGCAGGGCGGTGTATAGGCTGGCTGGCTCACGCTCAAGCCGTCTATGAAAACAACACTCATCTTACGTTCCCAAATTCATAAAACTGTAATCACTCGATTAAACCTCACGCAATGTTTTCATCTAGGAAGAAGATCGTGATAAAGAAATATCGAAATTTTAACCAAAACCACCCACCAACATCTCTGTTAGCAGGTGGTTTCAAGCCCCGTAGTATTGGAATTTAGTCCTTAGAAGTTATACGTCACTTCCGCGCCGATAACACGTCCCTTTTGAGGTGTCTGAATACTACCGTCACCCCCATTCGGCCCCGCTGTAATCGCACCCAGAGTATTGACCGTTTGGAGAAAAACCTCGTCAGTCAGGTTTTTACCGTAAATAGAAGCAGTCCATCGCTCATCTTCGGACGTATATCTGAGACTTGCATCAAAAACGTTTACAGTCGGTTGTCGGGTTGTAGGCACATTGGCCTCAGTGGACTCAACTTCATCCCGGAAATTATAAGAAGCTAATAGTCCAAGCTCTCCGCTCGGCAACTGGTGGATGTAATCTAAAGATACACCCCATGACACAGGAGCCAGAAGCGGAAACTCAAGCGCTAAATCAGTAGCATCACTAACGCCATCACCATTAATATCACCCACTTCATTATAGTCGCCATCGAGAAGACCTAGAAAACCGCTTATCAAGAGTGAGTCTGTCACGACCGCCGTTACCTCAGCTTCGACACCCTGAATTGTAACATCTCCTGAATTGGTTACAACTTGAACGACAGTGGGGTTTCCACCGATATCTTGAGTTGTTGTAACCTGTCGTTGAATACCATCAATGTCTGAACTGAAAACAGCAACATTTGTTCGAAGGCGGTTGTCAAACCAATCTCCTTTATATCCCACTTCAAAGGCAGACTGTTCTTCTTCGTCAACTGGTCCTGGATCAGCAGGTCCTGTTAATCGTAAGTTATAGCCACCGCTTCGGAAGCCTCGAGACCAAGTACCATAAAGCTGCGAATCTTCATTTACATTCCATTGAACACCAACTTTTGGTGAGAAATTGCTCCAATCCTCATCATCTACGAAGTCAAATTCACAAGTTTCTGATGCATCGAAAGTACAGGGTGAATCTGCAAAATCTTGTCTTGCAACGCTAACTGCTTTTTCTTCAAACGTGTAACGCCCACCTAACGTTAGCGTCAGCGCATCAGATACGGAAAAATCATTTGACGCAAACAAACCATAAGTATTCTGATCTTGTTGCCCACCAAATGTACTCGCAAGAGCACCTCCGAATAATTCTCGCTGTTCCCGGTACTGGATATCTTGTGTAAAGAAATACCCTCCGAATGTTGTCGTCAAACGGTCATCAAAAAAGGAGCCCGAATATCTGCTCTCAACACTCCACTGAGTCTGATCCACGAGAAGACCAAAGTTAAATACATTATTGGGACCTGCATCAATATCACTAAAGTTTATATTATCTGTTTCTCGCCATCCAATAATATTCGTTACGACGCCATCTCCAATTCCGACTTCCCAAGTGTTTTCGAGTGAGGCGCTCGTCCATCCTATATCTGTTGTACCTTCATTATCAAGATTAACGTCGTGCCCTGTAGCAAAGCCCCGATTTTGGTTAATTGGGCCATCTCCTTCTGTGCTGCCCGTTTCCAATCTCAATAAAAAGTCAACGTTAGGGGCTGCCGTCCAGTTTAAGGCTCCTCGAAACATGTAAGTTTCATCTCCGCCAAAATCATCATTATCATTTGCTAAATTAGTAAAATAACCTTCATCGTTATTATAATATCCAACCAGTTTAGCCGAGAGTTTATCCTCCACTATTGATCCCGTCACACTGCCAGCAACAGTGTATTCAAGACCCGATTCAATTCCCACCTTAATCTTAGCTGAAGATTCATGGCTTGGTCGCCGCGTGTTTACCAATACCGCGCCACCCGTCACATTGCGTCCGAATAAAACCCCTTGAGGCCCCCGTAAGACTTCAAGTGATTCAAGGTCAAATGTATCTAAAATGATCCCAAAATTTGTACCCTGATAAATACCATCAACGAAAGTTCCGACCGTAGGATCAGGACCTGGAGTGGATGATGTAATTCCCAAGCCGCGAATCGCAAAATTTTGCAGCCCTTTCACAGTTCCAGAACTGTCAAGAACCACATTGGGAACGGAATAACTTATATCATTTATCGTCCGTATTTGAAGATTTTCAATCGATTCGCCATCGAAAGCAGTAATTGCAATCGGCACATCTTGAACACTTTCGCCTTCAGCTTTTTTCTGAGCAGTTACAACAACTACATCAAGACGATTAGAATCATCCTGAGCATAAATTGCGGGGGCTAAAAATAGCCCCGAGCTGGCTAATATCGTTCCCGTAATTAATTTCGTTTTGGTGATCATTTGTCTCTCCCTACTAATGTGTAAAACGCTGGTTCGTTTTATGTTTTTAATTATTGGCCAACGGTAAGAATATTTCATGTTAATGGACTGACACTTAACGCCATTATCAAAATATACTTACCAATCAACCAGTTTGTTTAAGTGCGCCAGATTATGCAAAAAAGTGAGGTAAATTTGCAACACTTTCTAAAAATAAAATTCGCACTATCCCTCCAATATCGCTCATGATAGTTCCATATGGAACCATGGTCAATAACATAATTCTAACATTAACATGATTCTAACATTTCGTATCCATTAGATGAACTTGATTTAAAAATCAACATGAATCAATATTGATTGACTCTGATGCGTGAGAATAATACGCATCAGAGTTGTAAGTTCGCCCTTTTAGGAACTGGTTACTTAATATGTCTTCGCCGAAAAGCTTATTTGACAAAATATGGGATCAACACGTTGTTGATGATCTTGATGGCGGCGCTCAACTGATTCATATAGACCGTTCTTTTA
>CAZKHC010000160.1:0-4232 GCA_964552135.1 uncultured Algimonas sp.
GACCGCGTCGTTCCCGAAGAGCAATGGCCCATGGCAATCCCTATGGCAGGGCAAATGTTCGGCCAAGTCAATGCCAAAGCTTTCCGAGAAACGAAGCTACGCTCTCGCAAGGCGATTTTTGCGATACTCGATCAAGCTATTGAAGATGATTTGGACCCAGCGAAGGTCCACGCGCTCTAGTACCCCATTGGGCGTATCGGCATGAAGCGTCAGAGTTATACACTTCGCGATGGTGAACTCTCCACGTTGCATTTCGGTGATATGTCAAAGCCCGTGCGTCTAGTTTTTTTGCATGCCAATGGATTTAACGCGCAGTCTTACCGGTCTATTCTCGAGGCTGTTGGCGTGCATGCGGTGGCCTTTGATATGCGCGGCCACGGCGAGAGCCGCTCGATGCCGCAGCCAAAAAATATTCCAAATTGGCATATTTTCCGCGATGATTGTGTTGAATTTTTTGACCGCTATGTGCCAGCGCTTTCAGATGGCCCCGTTGTCCTCGCGGGCCATAGTTTCGGGGCCACTTCTGCGGTTTTAGCTGCGCCTAAAATCAAAGACCACCTCAGCGGGTTTGTCGGATTTGATCCAGTCTCCGTCCCTTTTCTTTTTCGGCTGACCTCGGCTTTGCCGGGCGGACGGGCCTATATGAAAAAGCGCGTTCCGATTGCGCGAAAGGCCGCACGGCGCAAATCTGTTTTTGAGAGTCCGCAAGCGGCCTTCACCCGCTGGCAAGGTCGGGGTGCTTTTCGCGGCATGGCAGATGATGTTTTGAGAGATTATATTGCGGGCGGAATGTTTGAGCAGACAGACGGGACATGGCACTTGTCTTGCGCACCGGAGTGGGAGCAAACCGTCTTCGTCGCGCAATGGCATAATATATTTAAAGCCGCCATTTCCTTACCTGAAAATTCGAACTTTATTTATGCGGGCGGGCGGGTACCGGTGTCGACGAAAGGTACGCGCAAGGCTGTCGCGCGGGCTCGGCCGGGCCTCAAGGTGAGCTTTAATCCTGACCTTGGCCATCTCTTTCCGTTTATTCAAACGGACATGGCGGTGCAGGCTTTGCGGGAAGCGCTCCGCGCGGCTTAAGCGACGGCGCCCGTAATCATGCCGCGAGAAAGCGCTTCGAGTTCGGCTTCAGTTGTCTTCACGAGCTTACGTGTCCCTAAGTCAAATTTGCAGCCGCTTGCTTGCATAGATACCCAGCTTTTCCCGCTCACAGGGTCCACAATATTATGGACGAATTCGCGTGTATAGGCATTCGCGCTTTTGAGGATGGGGAGATAGGCATAGGCATCGCCGCGTTTGGGATAATTATGAATCACGGCCCGCATTTCGAGTAAGGCTGCGCTCATCCCGCCGGCCTGATAAGCAGGATCTTCAAATTCCGGCCAGCCGTTATTGAACCAGGCAACGGTAGAGGTTGTGCGTCCGAAGAAACTTCCCATTGTCACGCGGCCGGTTATATCCAGTTCGGATGCGCCAAAGACTCCTGCGCCAATAACCCCTGCGCCGGCGGATTCTAATGCCGCAAGACTCATCCCGATATGTGCTGCCTGCCCGTCAATGTTTCGGGCTTTTGCAGGTGCGGGGAGATTTGCCGTATATTTTGGGGCTGCCTCGAGAACACGTTTGGGCCAGGGAAAGACTTTATCATCGGGTAGATAAACATGCTCGACGGTTTCCACAATCGTCGC
This sequence comes from uncultured Algimonas sp., assembly GCA_964552135.1. Classification (GTDB taxonomy): domain Bacteria; phylum Pseudomonadota; class Alphaproteobacteria; order Caulobacterales; family Maricaulaceae; genus Litorimonas. The sequence goes on from CAZKHC010000160.1 coordinate 1,695, forward strand.
CGCGATACGCCCGTCGCGATGGGTCATGATATGGCAAAGCCGCGCGGTTTCTTCGCCAATATCTAAGACAGCAGAGTCGATACGTAGTGGATTTCCGGGCCGCGCTTCGCCCTGATACTTAATATGAAGGTCGCGGCAACGAACTGTGCTGACGACCCCGGGATGAAAGGCGCGCGGGAGACCTAAGCGGATGATGAGGCTGCGCCGGGCTTCATCCGTTTTATGGATGTAGTGGCGCATATTCATATGGCTGAGCTCGTCGCATTCCCAGGCCGAACATTCGCCGGCCCAAGTTAGGGTAAAATTCGCCAATAGGTCATTTTGCAAAGCTTACGCCTTTTCCGTTTTTAGGTGAGGCAGTCTGAGCAGATTCCATAATGCTCGACAACCGAGCGAGAAATCGCGAAGCCTTCAGGCTTACATTCTGCGTGATCATGTGCGTGTCGTTCTTCCACGGCGTGGCATTTTTCGCAGACAAAAAACTCTGCAAGATGGCGATGTGAGCCGTCTCCGTGGTCATGGTCATGATCGTGAACATGGTTATGATCGCAGGCTATAAAGGCATTGAGCGCCTCGACGCGGTGGATAAGTCCGTGACGCGATAAAAACTCAAGCGCGCGGTAGACGGTCGGCGGTTTTGGGCTTCCGACATCCGGCTTTAAACGGTCTAGTAAATCATAGGCTTTAACAGCCTTACCGTCCTCAATAATGAGTTCTAGCACATGGGCGCGAAGCGGCGTGAAACGCTCATTCGCGCCTTCAACAATGCTGCGCGCCTGTGCTATCCGTTCGGTCAGGCTCATTTTCGGAAGATCATGTCGATGTATGGCGTTCATAATGACCATCTATAGGTCAAGGAGCGGCAGGGGTCCAACAGCAATACGGTATTGATGAAATGTGTTTCGTGAGCTAAGGGCGCGGCTTAGTTTTTAATGCTGCGGAGTTGCATTTCCGCAAAATCCGCAAAATTGGGGAAAACCATGGCCAAAAAAGATGAAGCGAACACACCTGCCGTGTCGGGAAATGTGATGTTTTATGAAAATCCAGTTCCATTGAATAAAAGTCAGCACGCAAAATTTGGCGTTAAACAAGTGGACAAGCCTTTTGAATTTATGGCGGATCAGCACTTTTTGCCTTTGACGGCCCCGGAATTTGGAGCAGCCTCCGCTTCTATGCCGATTATTTTCGCGGGCGAAGAACGTTCTCCTTTGGCGGTTATGGGAATTCGCTCGGGTGAAAATCTCTTTGTCAATGATGGTCAGTTTGAAATTGATTTTTATATGCCTGCCTTTGCGCGCCGTTATCCTTTTGTCCTGGCGGGCGATAATGCGAATGACCGCTTTGTGGTTTGTGTCGATGAAAAGGCTGAATGCGTGACCGATAAAAAACCCCAGCAACTCTTCTTTGATAAGGATGATACATCTCAGTTCACAAAAGAGGCGTTTCAATTCCTGCAAAGCTTTGAGCGCGATCGTCAGGCCACCCAGAAGATGATCGAAGATTTCAAAGCACTTGATTTATTCGAGCCAAAGGAAATGAATTTCCAAGGGAATAATGCTGACGGCACACCAGCACCGCGTCAAAAAATTGCAGATTACTTCGCGGTTTCAGAAGAGAAGCTAAAAGCGCTTCCTGATGCAAAGCTCGCTGAATTTTCGAAAAATGGCTATCTCGCCGTCGCCTATGCGCATCTTGTGAGTTTGGGCAATTGGCAGCGTCTGGTAAATATGACGCTCCGCCGTGAGCAAGCGAAAGCCTAAGCATAAGGCGAAAGCGCTACCACAAAATTTTTAGACCCGCCCCTTGAGGCGGGTTTTTCATTGACGTGACCGAGCATAAAATTCTTCCATTGCCTCCACCTGAATTTCGGCGCAGATTTAGACTATCTAATCCGGAGCTGTATCATGTCCCTTTCTCGACGCCATCTTCTACAATCCGCCTCGGCTCTCGGCGCGATGGGCTTGGTCGGATGTTCTGATACGAATAAGAGTCCCGATATAATTAGTGCTAATCATCGCGCGGTGATGGAAACTTTGGACACTGCAAGAGATTTCATGCTGCAATCTTATCCCGAAACCGCCTCCTCTATGGGGATTGATAAGGGAGAGCTAGCGGGCTTACGGGCCAAATTGACAGATCGTTCGCCCGCGGGTCAGGCGAAAATAGCAAAAGAGACCCGCGCACTTTCAAATAAACTGGCCGCCCTTGATACAGATGCTCTATCTGATGACCTTGCGCTGGATGTTGAAGTCGTTTCCGCCGTTTTTGATCGTAGTGCAGATGGATTTGATTTTCCTTACGGTGATATGGCGCTGCTAAATGCAAACTGGTCTTACCGTCCGAGCCCATATGTGGCGGCGCAAAACACGGGAGCTTTTATCGAAATTCCTAGTTTTCTGGATAGCTCTCACAGCATTGATAGCGCAGGCGCGGCGGAAGATTATCTGTCCCGCATGAGCGCTTTTGCGGGGCAGCTAAACGGGGAAACCAACCGTATTCGCCGTGACGGAGAGCGAGGCATGATTTTGCCCGATTTCC
>CAZKHC010000161.1:0-81 GCA_964552135.1 uncultured Algimonas sp.
TTATTACAGTTGCTCCGGGTACGCCTGCTGGGACCTATACGGTTGAGTATACAATCTGTGAGGATCTGAACCCAACGAACT
>CAZKHC010000161.1:181-4202 GCA_964552135.1 uncultured Algimonas sp.
CCTGAACCCGACGAACTGCGCGACGGTTACGGAAGAGGTTGTTGTTGAGGAAGCGCCGATTGACGCGGTTCCGGAAGTCTTTGCTCCGATTGATAGTGCGTCTGGCGGCGTCACTGGCTCTGTTCTTCTTAGCGATACACTGAACGGTGTTGCGGTTGATCCGAATGATGTGACGCTCACTGTTGGCGCATCTGATCCAGAGCTGACTTTGGATCCTGCGACTGGGTTTATTACAGTTGCGCCTGGAACGCCGGCTGGGACCTATACGGTTGAGTATACAATCTGTGAGGATCTGAACCCAACGAACTGCGCAACGGTTGTTGAAACTGTTGTTGTTGAGGCGGGTCCGATTGACGCGCTTCCTGAGCCATTCCCGCCAATTAATGGTACGGACGGCGGTGTTACGACATCTGTTCTTGCGAGCGATGTTCTGAACGGGGCGCCTGTTGATCCTAATGATGTTACGATTACGGTCGGCGCGTCTGATCCAGAGCTGACATTGGATCCTGCCACTGGCTTGATCACGGTTGCGCCTGGAACGCCTGCTGGGACTTACACGGTTGAATATACAATCTGTGAGGACCTGAACCCGACGAACTGCGCGACGGTTACGGAAGAGGTTGTTGTTGAGGAAGCGGAAATCGAGGCTACCCCAGATGTTGTAACTGGAATTGACAGCGCCACAGGTGGGACAGGTGTCATAAACGTTCTGGCTGGAGATACTTTAAATGGTATTCCTGTCACGGCAGGAAATGTGACAGCAGCTCCGGCACCGGGTTTCGTAATGCCAACAGGGATTACGCTTAACCCTGATGGATCTGTAGATGTTGCACCAGGAACGCCTCCAGGTACCTATACGGTTGAGTATGAAATTTGTGAAATACTCAACCCCACGAATTGTACAGTATCGACGGTCACCATTACAATTGAAGAACCTCTTGCCACACTCAGCGGTATTGTTTTCTTCGATACAAATGGAAATAATGAACCTGATAATAACGAGACTGTATTTGCAGATTGGATTGTTCAAATCAAAGATAGCAATGGTAATGTAATTGCCGAGGTTATTACGGATGAAAATGGATATTATGAGACTGAATTACCGTTTGGTGAATTCTCAGTATCCTTTATTGATCCATTAAACGGCGAGGTATTTAGCACTACCGATATAGAGCTTACTGCTAGCAATAGTCCGCAATCCGGACCGATTGAAGTTGTCGTAAATCTACCGATTGATCCATCTGGTGTTGTTTATGATGCGGTAACTCGAGATCCTGTTGCAGGAACTGTTCTAACGTTTGTTGACAGCAATGGACAACCTCTACCGCCGCTATGTTTCATTGATCCGGCACAACAAAATCAGACCACCGGTGTAGATGGTGCCTATCGTTTTGATATCGTGCCAGGTGCTGACGCAGCTTGCCCGATTGGACAAACGGACTACAGTATCGTTTTTGATGCGCCTGCGTCTCATCTTGATACAAACTCCACAATTATCGGTGCTCAACCGGGCTTCCTCACAACCAATGCAGGAACCGGGCCACTTGAGGTCGCTCCGACAATGGTTGCGCCACAAATTGGTGAAGACACAACCCATTACTTTGGGTTCACACTTGGGCAAGGCTCGCGCGATGTGATTAATAACCACATTCCGCTCGACCCAATTACATTGGTTCGAAGTCCTTTGGATGTCGTCAAATCGACACCGCGTCAGGACGTGAGCTTTGGTGACCTTGTGCCGTATACAATTACTGTGACGAACACGGAAGACCTTCCGCGTGTTGGTCTTGATATCGTAGACTTCACACCGCCTGGGTTTAAATATGTCGAAGACACATCTTTCTTGGATGACGTCGAGGTTGATCCAACTGTATCAGGTCGAGAAATTGTCCTAAGTGATTTCGACTTCGCTCCGAATGAAACAAAAACTTGGAACTTAGTTCTTGTTGTTGGTGCTGGCGTCGGAGACGGTGTCTATACAAACCAAGCCTATATTCGCGACGAAAACGATGCAGAAATATCCAACCGTGGCGAAGCCGTCGTCCGGATATCTCCGGATCCAATATTCGATTGCTCTGAAATTATTGGTAAGGTCTTTGACGATAAGAATAAGGATGGCTACCAAGATGAAGGTGAGCCGGGTATGGCAGGCGTACGCTTGGCAACGGCGAAAGGTCTGCTTGTTACAACAGATCAACATGGCCGTTACCACATCGCCTGTGCCGCAATTCCGAACGAGAGAATAGGTTCAAACTTCATTCTTAAGGTTGACGATAGAACCTTGCCAACAGGCTATGGCTTCACATCTGAAAACCCACGTGTTGTTCGATTAACCCGCGGTAAAACGACAAAAGCTAACTTTGCTGTTGCTTTAGAAAACTTCATTGATTTGGAAATGACAGATGCAGCCTTCGAGCCTGGTACTGCCACGTTGAAACCTGAGTTTGCCGCTCAGCTAGGGCAAATCGTCGAAGCCTTGGAAGCTCAAGAAGCTTCACTTCGTTTGACATATTTTGCGACTGCTGTGGGCAATGAAGGCCGCATCGACGCTCTGAGCGATCAAATTCAAGAATTATGGGACGTTTATGGGGGCGACTACGACCTGAACATCGAAAGAAAAACCATATGGTCCGGGGGAGGCTCAGCCTCCCAGCCAGGGTGGGAGGAGTAGGTCCATGACATATTTTACAAAAAAACGCAGATCTCTAGCAACTGTTTCTACGCTTGCAATGCTTACAATCTCCGGATTTGGTATCGCCGAAGCTCAATCAGTCTTCCAATGGGGTGTTGATAGTCAAACTGCGGAAACTGACCGCGCATTGTCAGAAGCGAATATTCAAATTAAATATGACGGTATTAATGCCGAAACACAATTGAATGTGAGCGCGAATAATGGTGCCGTTGTTGTCTCTCGACAGGAAAATGTAACATTCCAAACCTATTGGAACTACGGAGCCTTCATTAAAAACGCTGAAGTTCGCGTGTTCTCTGCGGATCAATCTGTCCGTGATGAACAAGTTCTGGTTTTCCCAGTCAACAATGGCGTCGCAACAATGCCTGCGAATAGTAGTTTAGAAGATGATCTAATTTATGTTTTGCGTGTATATGGTGAAGACGGCCGTTTTGACGAAACGGAAGCGAAGCTTCTATCCGTTGTAGATGGATCCGCACCAGACGCCGTTAATCGATTACCTGGGGCGCCTTTGATTGGCTTTGGTATTGACCGAACATCAATTAAAAATATTCGGGTGAAAGGCGGAAGCGTAAGCGTATATGGCCAAGATATTGAACCAAATGGCGCTGTTTCTGTCTTAGGGCAATTCGTTCCCGTCGACTCGAATGGTAAATTCATCGCTCAACATATCTTGCCTTACGGTGAGCATCGTGTTGACGTCTCTGTCCTCGAAAATGGGACGCGCACAGTCTTTGACCGTGACGTTCATTTGGATGGAACGGACTTTTTCTATGTCTCCCTGGGTGATTTAACCTTGGGAAGCCGGAACAGTAGTGGACCTGCGAATTTCTTGGCGTCTAATAGCGAAAACTTCGATGATGTTTTCCTAAACGGCCGAGGAGCCGCGTATCTCAAAGGTCGCGTGAAAGGTGACTATATTGTTACGGGCGCAATCGATACAGGTGAAGACCGGTTCGGCGACATCTTTAACAATCTTGATCAAAAAGACTCGCGGCAACTCCTGCGTCGTCTTGATGGGGATCGCTTTTATCCCGTCTATGGTGATGACAGTACTTTAGTTGAAGATGCGCCAACACAAGGACGATTCTTTGTGCGAGTTGAGAAAGATGATAGCCACGTTATGTGGGGTAATTTTGCCACACAAATTACGGGGACAGAATTCGCACATCTCGATCGCGGACTATATGGTGGTATTGTCGACTATAATAGTCAGAATACAACTTCATATGGCGAGCGGAAAACTCAAGTTACAGCTTTCGCTGCTGACCCTGGAACTATCCCTGCGCGCGAGGAATATCGCGGTACGGGCGGTTCACTTTACTTCCT
>CAZKHC010000162.1:0-4177 GCA_964552135.1 uncultured Algimonas sp.
ACATTTAGGCTGATATTTTTCAAATTTTAATAAACATCTTTTTACCGCGAGGGTGAAAATACTGGGATGGTGTCCAGCGCGGGATAACCTTACCACCTACACCTTAATAAGGTTGATACTTTGAATGGTTTTTCATTGGTCATGGTCGTTGTTTGATTGTATAAATTTCCTTTTATTTATTGATTTTATTGTTTATATGTTTATATATATGTAGATACTTTTAGCTTTTATTATTTTACTTCTTCAATTCAATTTACGATGATCTTTCAATCTTTCAAACCCATTCTTGTTGCAATGTTAATCACTTAAGTGTTGAAAATTGCGATTAATGTATTCCCTTGTTCGGTGTTGCCTCACCACCCACTATGACATGGGAGGACATCGAGGATTTCCACTCCTTGTGCAATGTTAATCACTTCAGTGTTGAAAATTGCTAAAAAACATATCCTTTTGCTCATGGTAAACTCTTCCGACAGTTAATTACTGGGTTGGCGTCCGGTAGGAGTTTTTTGTCGTGCCTCATGGGGAGAAAGGCCTCTTTAGCCTTGGTTTGGCAACCTTTCTCGAGATGGTGTCTCAATAAAAACACTGGTTGGTAAACCTAGAATTACCTTTAGGGGTAGGAATGCAAATTCCAACCAGTCTAGTACCCCTTCTTCACCTTTTGGAATTGTTTTGGTTCTATGTGATCATTCTCAGGTGTGAATGGTCATCATGGCTACTCTATCTTTTCTAGGGTGATGAACACTGGTGGTTTTGTTGTTACATTACTTGATCATTTAGTTCACGCAGTTAAGTTCTTTCTGACTTGTTTGATATCATTATTGAAGGTACAGAGATGGTAGTTTTCTGGTTGCTACATAGCCGACTGGTAGTAAGAAAGCCCGAACTCTTGTTAGCTACTCTGAGAGGCTGCTTTCCATCAACAGTTGTATAAATGGCGTTGTAGTTGTAGTGCCAAGTAGCGCTTGGTAGGTGTCCCTGCAATTACAATGGTTTGCTTTCTCCGAGGCCTCTTCAATGCTTCTATCACGATGGAAGGTTCATATCTAATCAAGTCCTAGTGTCAGTTCTTTTCTGTTTTTACTGAGAGTCTTTGGAATGTCAACAAGACTGTTCTTTTCTAATTTATGTTTTCAATTCAATGGCAATTATTAGTAAACCTAAACCAGATTCTACTAAACCACCTAAACCCTTGTCTTTATCTTTTAGTAATGTTAGAGGTTTACGTTCCAAGTTTGATCAAGTTGAGTCTTTTCTGAGTGACTCTTCTCCAGACATATTTGCACTTTGTGAATCAAACTTGAATCCATCTATTGACTCTTCTGACTTTTTGGCTCATGGTTATCTACCTATTAATCGTAAGGACTCGCCAAATCATATGCATGGTCTTGGTGTTTATGTTCGTGAATCTCTTCCAGTTAGTAGGGATTTCAATTTTGAAATATCTGACCAACCTTTCATGTGTTTTCGGGTGTCCCTTCTTAATTCAATTAGTTATCTTTTCTTTCTTTATCGATCACCGTCAAGTCAGTCTTGTAGTGTCATAAATGCAGTTTCTGATTGCATTGACAGAGCCCTTATTAGCCAACCATCTGCAAATATTTTTGTCTTCGGAGACTTTAATGTACATCACTCTGACTGGCTCTCTTTCTCCGGTCCTACTAGACCTGCCGGTGTCGAGGCTTATAACTTTTCCATCTCACAGTCTCTCACTCAAATGGTTGATTTTGCAACTCGGTTTCCTGATCGTGACGATCAGCGTCCTTCTACTCTTGACCTGTTTCTTTCTTCAAATCCAGACATTTGCAGTGTATCTGGTTCAAGTCCCTTAGGTTCCTCCGACCATCTAGTTGTCAACGTCAGCATTGACCTAAATACTATTTCTGCTAATGATTCTCCTTACCATCGTACCCTGTATTCTTATAATCAAGGTGACTGGGATAGCTTTCGTGACCTTGTTCGTGACTTGCCACTGGATGACATATTTGCTCTGAACGTGAATGAGTGTGCAAGAGAGGTTGCTTCTTGGTTACAGGCAGGTATTAACGCCTTTGTTCCACACAGAACATACCAGGTTAAGCCCCACTCGAATCCATGGTTCTCCCCTGCATGCGCAGCTGCAATTGCCCATCGCAATCACTTTTTTCATCAATATCATCGATCAGGTACTATGGGAGACAAACAACTCTTTAATAATGCTCGAAATCGTTGTAAGCGAGTAATTGAAGAGGCTAAACAGAATTACCTCAATCAAGTTCACGACCGTATCGTTGGTCAAAGTGTCGGCTCACGTGACTTTTGGAGAATCTACAAAAGTATCTCCAACAAGGGTAAATCATCTGTTCCTCCTTTATTTAATGGTCCTGAAGTTTTGACATCTACATCTGATAAGGCTGAACTCTTGGCAAGATTCTTCAGCTCAAATTCAAGCTTGGATGATTCGGGTCATCAGCTTCCTGAATTTCCATCTAGGACTGGTGAAGAGTTCTGCACCATTGACATAACAACTGTTAAGATAGCTAACATAATTAAATCTTTAGACCCTTCTAAAGCCACTGGCCCTGATGGTATTCCTGTTATTGTTTTACAGAAATGCTCCCCTGAGCTATCCCCAATCCTTTCTAAATTGTTTAGAAAATGTGTTGCTGAGAGTTGTTTTCCTTCTTCTTGGAAAGTTGCTTCAGTTGTTCCGGTTTTTAAAAATTCTGGTGAGAGATCTGACCCCAAGAATTATCGTCCCATTAGTCTTCTTTCAGTTATCAGTAAGATTTTCGAATCTTTGATCAATTCTTCTTTAACTCAACATCTCGATTCCAATAAACTTCTTTCTGATCACCAGTACGGGTTCCGAGCTGGAAGATCTACTGCTGATGCTCTTACTGTAATATCTGAACGTATACTTCAGTCATTGGATGTTTGTGGAGAGACTAGGGCCATTGCTCTTGACATTTCCAAAGCCTTTGACAAAGTTTGGCATGCTGGTCTTATTCATAAGCTTATGTCATATGGTGTTTCTGGTCATGCTCTCAACATAATTAAGTCCTTTCTTTCTGATAGGAAAATTAAAGTAGTTCTTGATGGTCGGTCATCTAGTTGTTACTTTATCAACGCAGGAGTTCCCCAGGGATCTATCCTTGGTCCAACTTTGTTCTTGATTTTCATTAATGATCTACCTGATAACATCTTAAGCAAGCTAGCCATCTATGCAGACGATACCACCTTGTTTTCTTCTTTGGGTCGAACTAAAAGTGTTTTTGATCATATTGAAATGGCTGGTGAACTTGAGTACGACCTTCGTACAGTGAAAGAATGGGGTGATGAGTGGCTAGTTTCTTTTAACGCATCGAAAACTAAGTTGCTTTCCATTAATAAATTTAGAGACCCTTTCCTTCCAACTATCTCTATGAATGGTGTTGAAATCTCCGAAAGCTCCCATTTTAAACTTCTTGGTCTGACCTTTTCCAACAACTTCTCTTGGAATGAGTATATTTCCTCTGTTGCCAAATCTGCAGTTAAGAAGATTGGTTCCTTGTTTCGAGTGAGAAATTGTCTTTCTCCTAAGACTATCTTATACTTATACAAATCCTCAATTCGACCTTGTATGGAATATTGTTGTCATCTCTGGGCTGGGGCCCCTGCTAACTGTCTTAATCTACTTAACAGACTTCAAAAGCGCATTTCAAACATTGTTGGTCCTGAACTTGCTTCTGGGTTGCATAGTCTTGCACATCGCCGTGATGTTGCTTCTTTGTCTCTCTTCTATAGATACATCAATGGTCGTTGCTCTGATGAATTGTATCAACTTGCTCCTCCTCTGAAACAATTTGCTAGAGTTACTAGACAGGCATGCAAGGCTCATATCCTTACTGTCAAGGTACCTGCATGTAACAAAAATTTTTACTCGTCTTCTTTTTTTCCTCGTACTGCTAAACTCTGGAACTCTCTCCCAAATACTTGTTTTCCTACTCAGTATGACCTTCAGTCCTTCAAATCTAATGTTAATCGCTTCCTTTTACTCTCAGTCTAATTTAAGTTTCTTTTTCCTTTTAGCTTTCTGCCTAGTAGTGGCTTTCAGCCTTGCAGTTTAGCGATCTATTTAAAAAAAAAATCTAGCGCTAAGTCTTGATAATTTTGCAATTATTTTGGAAATATATTTATTAAAAGCAATAAAGCT
>CAZKHC010000163.1:0-4159 GCA_964552135.1 uncultured Algimonas sp.
TTATATTGTAGCGGCTTGTAGAGCGCATGGGAGACCTCCCATTATCTGAATTGAGAGTTGGCGGTTACTGCGCTTACTGTCACTTCAAGCATTGAACCTATTGTAGTAGCAGAAAATGCCTTTACCTGCTTATAGCTCAGCCATGTAAAGGATGTAGATGAGTAAATGGGGGAAAAGATGTTTACTAAGTATCAACAATAAATGGGCATCCGGTGACCTCTAAGCCCAACACCTTCGTATCATCAAGCTATCGGTCCTACGTGCACTTAGACGGCGTCAGGTTGCTCATCGCCGCCTTGATGTTAGGCGCAAACCTCGAACAACCGTCGCGACCCGTACAGTGAACAAACACCAGCTCATAGAGTGTGTAACGGCTGCTACGCCCAGAAATACACACCGAGTATACATCACGCGCCCTCAGATTCTTGGTAATAAACTGATGGCCATTAAAATCGATAGTATTAATGTAGTTTGCTTTCTTGTTTCTGCCGTCATTCTGGTAGCCCTTGTACCAGCCCGAATTGCCTGTCTTGAAGGATCCAGACACCGGTCGGTACAGGTCGAGGCCGGCACTGAACTTGAACCAGGCGTCGTTATGTTCGGTGGGGTGTGGGGCGGAGCTGGTTGCGGTGAGGTAGTATGTTCCGTCCTTGGGGACAGTCATCCTCATGCAAATGGACCCGGAGCCTGCAGGATCTGTTCCGGATCCTCCGTCACGCTTCCACGTGATGGCGTTGTGGTTGCGGGTCCAGGGGCTGGCGATTGGAACAGATGAGAGGGGGATGACGAGTTTGTGGTTTGTGCCGGTCCAAACACACTGTCCAGAGGGCGTCGGGGACGGGGTGCGAGTAGGGGCCGGGGTGACTCGGGGTTTGGGTGTGGGTGGCAGCGGAGGAGGAGTGTTGAGAGAGGAGGGAAAGCAATTCCGGAGAATGGGTGCACTAGAGCACAGTTCCACTTCTGTGCGCCGGTTACCCTTCTTGCAGAAATTGCAAGCCGCTTCCTGGCAAATTTGTGGTTGTTGGCTCATCCAACGGTTAGTGAAACAGTGGCCGGAGTCGTACGCATAAATGGCCGGGCACTCTATCCCTATCTGGCAGCAGCGAGCTGCTGCATAGTTGTCGTGGAGAGCAACAACGTTACGCAGCAACGCAGAGAGAACTAGCACCAAGGCTGCAATAGAAAACGTCGTCATTGCGCAGGTGCCGTATTTTGATTGCGGTTGGAGAGAGAGTTCTTAGGAACTAGTCAGGATGACGGAGATGGCTTCGGTATTGGGCCTTGTGGAGGTTGGAGGTTGTCGATGAAAAGGTTTGCGGGAGTGGACAGGACTTCAATGTTGGTAGCATTTTATACTCTGAGCTTAATGAAGGTGTGATTTGCCGATGTGTGTGAATTGAGGAGATGGGCCGTAATTTTCAGCACTTTGGACACACAGTGTTCTACATGCCTATAGGGAGTTCTTTGAGAGCTTTTCACCACCCATCGATTCACTACAGTCAATTCTCCGTAATGGGAGGTGACAGATTCGGACCCATTGGGAGCGTCTTCACTGACAGCAAATATGTCAATCTTCCACATGATAATAACATAAAAGATAGGAGATCGAGGCTAGCTGCAACCGGACGCAATTACGCAAACATCATTGAACACTGACAAGGAGAGCCTTAGTATTTAGCTTTGGGAATCGGAGGGACCGGCCGCTCGAATCGATCCGGACACCTTCATGCAACTATAGTCTATTCACATGTAGTAGAGTTTGTGATTGGGCATAGGATAGGACTGTTTATAAAGAATGACGGGACAGATGAGCATCTGGCTGACAACTGTAGTTGTACAGTAGTGAGCGGCTTGAGTTGTGCAAAGGAATGTCGCTTTAATTTTACAGAAGAAACAAGTTAAGTGTAATGTGTTCATTCGCTGCTTTTGTATGGATTGTAACATACTGTACAGAAGAATGGTGCGGAGCTGTACTCTGGAAGGTAGGGAGATCTTCGGAATGTGCTATGTACTACAGGATGTGGTGGCGATGTCTCCCTCTGCGGTGGAATTGTGGAATATCGCAGACAGGGCACCGGCAGTTGGAGTGAGGATGGAGGGTTGGAGGTGGAGGGTTGTGGAGAGGGTTTGGCAGGTGCGTGTAGTTGGAGTGCTGAGGGCTAAAAGCTGAGCGGCCATGACTGGAGGTTTAATTTTGTCATGAGGCCTCTTGGGCATCTCTAGCCCACGAGATCGGTCTCGAGATCAAGCTGTGTTGGTACAGCAGTCATGGATTGATGTGGCCACGGAGCTTCAAGCGTCGTGGTTTGGAAAACAAAAACATCAGTAAACAATTCGGGCCAAGCGTTTATGGACATGCTGTACCGAGTACCGAACTTTTACCCTTTACCGTTGCCCTCATGAGTATTATGTTAAACTTTACTGCGGCCCGGTGCTGCGGGCATTGGAAGCCTGCACAACAGGCTCAAACTTTTATTGTAAAAGTAACTATCGCCCACACGTGTGTCCGTGTACGGCTACTGCTACGGTGCAGCACCGCTGCCTGCGTGCAAGCCCAGATCCACCGCCACCGACACCGACATCGCCATCGCCTCCGAGACATGACGGAGAGTGCGGCACATATTGGACCACATATTGGACCACAAATTGGTCCACAAATTGGTCCACAAATTGGTCGCGCAAAGTAGTGTCAGCCATGCCCCCCGTGATACTCGGAATTTCCGCAAAAGCAAAGCGGGTGCCGAGTACATTGTACATTGTACATTGCTGTACGATGTGCGCCGTGACTTGGTGTTTGAAGTTGAAGTGTTCAAGCATCCCAACAGTGTGTTGATCACTACAACATCGTTCCTCCCAACTGGGGTGCTCCCTGTGCCTGGCCAGCTGCGGGTCGGGAAAAGCAGCACAGCAGAGAACGTGCCTCACCGCTTGGCCACATTCACCAACCCCGCCGCCACCCACCGCCATCATGCTAACATGGCAGCTGAACACAGCGTCAATAACGAGAGCCTGTACCAAACACCCGGTTTATTACCGCAGTCTGTTTCTATTCTATACGTATATACTGTACACCCAGCACAGCACAGGCGTGGACATCCGTCCAGTAACCCTTCCGGTTACCAGCGTAAACAAACACCATATTCGATTTTAAGAATAATCAACACAACCCATACTTCTAGACACCCTGGCCCTCGAAACTGAATAATGTCGGCCTGTCTTCTCACATTCTCAGTAGCCCGTTCTTCGGTATTATATTCACCCACCTAATCTTGAAACAAAACGACACTGAACACCAAACACCTGTACCGAATCGGTCTCACAGGAACAATGCTACCTTTTCCACGTGTAATCACCCCACCGATGATCAACATTCAAGCAACCAACAACACCCAACCTGCACTCCCCCCTTTTCCCCCTTCCCATATACTATACAGTACCACTTGCATTCGATTCCGTCGATTCCATCCACCGTCGGAAGGCGCATTCACCCCTTACCCTTCGCCGTATGGTTCCGGCTACACACACGCAACACGCAACACGCCACACCACGGCAACTAACATACTGACACAACTGCCACTCCCTCTAAATATTTCCACCACCGACCCTCCTGCAAAACAGCACCAACGATGCCTCTCTATTTCCATCTATCCGCAACATTCTCCAATTAAATATCTCCACACGTGTACCTGTAATGCCCCTAAACATAGCAGGAACGCCACACCCCTCGGAGGTCTATGTCCATCTACATCCGAATTCGGACTGCCAACCATGTGTGCATTCGTCGCCTCGTTACCTGTCCGTCAGTATAAATGACACCGACCGGCCCGCTGCTTAACTTACCAACTTGTAAGTTTGATTGGCGAACCCATTCTGCATGGCATCCATGAACCCAACCGCGGAGGCAAGATGGGGGAAGCAAGTGCTGTTCATCAACTCATGGAAACAACGAAACAGAAAGTCACACATGCCAGTAATAGCGGTGCCCACGGCTCAGCGGCAACCTCGTCAACACATCATTTACTAACAAAGCCTCATGTCCTGTGTCCTTCGTCATTTGCTCGCCTTTGATAGGGTAGTGTGCAGTTCTGAGCTCGTGTGCATTTAACACTAGCTACTGCTAACTGCCAAATACTACTTGCTCACAATCAGACCCGCTGA
>CAZKHC010000164.1:0-4132 GCA_964552135.1 uncultured Algimonas sp.
TCTTTGAAATGGAAACGTTTACCGCCCGGAAAGCCATAGGTTGGAACGCAAACCTGCCCGCCCGCCTTAATAACCGTTTGTTCCGTAGCGCCTAAATCATCCGAATAGAGAATGACAAAAGCCCCCGGCTTATTTGGCGCGATATAGTCTTGGCTTTCATCGAAACCACCTTCCACCCCTGCTCCGTGAAAGGCGGCATATCCCGGACCATAGTCGGTGAAGGTCCACCCAAAAACCGAACCGTAAAACGCCTTCATGTCCGAGACAGATAGAGCGGGTAACTCAATATAATGAAGGGTATGATGACGCTCCGACATATGGTCCTCTTTAGAGTGTTTTCGACTTTCCCGCTTCTGCCATATCCAAGTCTAATGGCATGAGATCTGTTGCACTGACTTTGGTGCGCGGTTTCTCAAATAAGGTCAATGTACCGTCGATAACCGCCAGCATTTTACCGCCAGCCGCCAATTGTTTTAATACGCCTTCCGGTTCAGCGCGAACAGCATAGCCCATGATTATTCGATCAAAGGGCGCCTGCCCCGGCCAGCCGTATCGCCCATCTCCATGCCGGGTTACAACATTAAAGACATCGACTTGGCGAAAGCGCTCATCCGCTTCTCTGATCAAGGTTTTATATCGCTCGACGGTGTAAATGCGCGTCGCTAACCGAGACAATATAGCCGCCAAATAGCCGCTCCCCAATCCGAGTGTCAGGACTTTGTGGTCAGGTTGAATATCTGAAAGCTGCGCCAAGAGCGCAGATGTCATTGGCGGCGGCAATGTCTGCCCGCAGGCAATCGGAATATTCACGGGATTATAGGCAACGTGGCGTTTGTCGGCTGGGACAAAAAAACGGCGCGGGGCGAGCTCTATCGCCCTGAGGACAGAATTAGATGAAATCCCGCGGCCACGCAGACGCATGACCATATCAATTAGACCCGGATCTATGCTCATGCGTTGAAAGTTGTCAGACTCGCCTCATCCGTCAAGTCAGTTTGCAGCGGCGTGACGCTAATATACCCATCATAAATCGCGCGTAGATCCGTTCCCTTGGACGGATTGGAAAGTTTTGCACCATAAGTGAGCCAGAAATAGTCCCCGCCGCGTGGATGCGGACGTCGGGCTACGCCTGTCATTTGAAAATCGCGTTTACCTTGCCGCGTAAATTGGACGCCCTCGACGGCGTCAGGCGCTCGGTCCGGAAAGTTTACGTTCAATATGGCATTCTCGCCCCAGCCTTTGGCCAACAAATCGGTGATAAGTTTGGGTCCATGCGTGAGCGCCGTTTCCCACGGCAGGCTCGTTGCACCTTGGAACCCACGCGCGAGGGACAAGGCAATGGACGGCACGCCCATTTGCATGCCTTGCAGCGCACCCGCGACGGTCCCGGAAAAGGTCACATCCTCCGCAAGATTTTGTCCACGATTAACGCCCGAGAGGATGAGATCTGGGCGGCTGTCTGGCATCAGGCCTTCGAGAGCAACGATAACAGAGTCCGTCGGTGTGCCTGTCACGGAATAAATACGTTCCTCCTGTTTTTTAAGCCGAACGGGGTCGTGCAGTGACACGCTGCGAGAGGTTGCGGATTGCTCCGTATCGGGCGCGCATATCCAAACATCATCCGAAAGTTTGAGCGCAATCTCACGCAGGACAGAAAGCCCCTTAGCGCGTACCCCGTCATCATTGGTGAGAAGAATTTTCACCCGATAACCTCGAGACCGCCCATATAAGGCGCGAGCGCTTTTGGGACCGTGATCGTACCGTCGGCATTTTGACAATTTTCCAAAACCGCCACCAATGTCCTGCCAACGGCCAACCCAGACCCATTTAGGGTATGGACAAAACGGTTATCTTTTGGCGCGTGCTTATAGCGTGCATTCATACGACGGGCTTGGAAGTCCCCGCAGTTCGAGATGGAGCTAATCTCGCGATAGGTGTCTTGGCTCGGGAGCCAGACTTCAATGTCATAAGTTTTGCGTGCGCCAAAGCCGAGGTCGCCTGTGCAAAGTTCAACGACGCGGTATGGCAGTTCCAATTTTTGTAAGACGGCTTCCGCGCAGCGCAGCATATTTTTATGCTCCGCTTCGCTATCTTCAGGTTTGCAAACTGTCACCAGCTCAACTTTGTTGAATTGGTGCTGACGGATCATGCCTTTGGTGTCTTTACCTGCCGCGCCCGCCTCGGAGCGGAAACAAGGCGTATGGGCGGTCATGCGGAGCGGAAGGTTTTCCGCATCTAAAATACTCTCCCTGACCGTGTTAGTTAGGGACACTTCCGCTGTTGGGATAAGATAATGATCATCCCCAGCTGTGTAGAGATCTTCCGCAAATTTCGGCAACTGACCCGTTCCATAAAGCGCCTTTGGCCAAACCAAAAATGGAGGGCTTGTTTCCTCAAACCCCTCTTCCGTTTGCATATCCAACATGAGAGCGGCCAAAGCGCGGTCCATGCGGCTGAGCGCGCCGCGCAACACGACAAAACGAGCGCCGCTCATCTTTGCGGCCGTTTCAAAATCCATCAATCCGAGTGCATCGCCTAGGTCAGCATGATCCTTTGGCTCAAAATCAAAACGGCGCGGCTCGCCCCATTTGGAAAGCTCAATATTTTCCTCTTCACCCTCACCATTTGGAACCTCATGAAAAGGAAGATTGGGCAGACTAGACAGCGTTTCATTTAAAACCGCCTTCTCACTATCCACCTGCGCGCCCATGGCGGCAATGACGTTTTTCGCGCCAGCGACTTCAGTTTTCAGGCGCTCGGCTTCTTGTGTATCGCCCTTCCTCATCGCCGCGCCTATTTGCTTGGACGCTTTATTGCGCGCAGCTTCCGCTTCTTGGACAACCTGCATGGCTTTGCGGATGAGTTTATCCTGATCGAGGATTTTTTTGGTTTGCGGCTCAAGCCCGCGTTTCGCCCAAAGACGGTCGAATTCATCCGGATTTTCGCGAATGGCTTTGATGTCAAACATGCCCAATGACCTGTCATAAAATTATGTATTGGAGGCGGCTATAGACATGCCCTCACGCGGCGTAAAGCACAGGACATCAGTCGAATATCAATCGGGATTGTTTAAATGAGCAAATCACGACATATTCTCTTCATGTTGCCTCTTCTTCTTCTTATGCGCCACGCGAAATCCTCTTGGTCAGACGGTTCATTGAGTGATCATGAGCGCCCTTTAAATGATCGCGGGCGCCGCGCTGCCAATGCTATTGGCGCGGCCTTGACCGCCCGCGGATATGCGCCGGATGTCATTTGGAGCTCAGACGCGAAACGCACACGCGAAACCGCCATGCATCTCATACGCACCATACCCGGCGCGCAGACCGTGAATTACTCGGAGGAGTTTTATCATGCGAGCGCTGAATCCGTATTACAGGTGTGCGGACAGGCGGTAGAACCCGATAAGCCCTTGATGCTTCTGGGGCATAATCCCGGCTGGGCAGAGCTTCACCAATATTTCACAGGGCAAAGCCATCGATATCCAACAGGTGCCTGCACCGTTTTAACGCGCAAGAAGAACGGTACCTCAGACTGGCTGAATCCGGCAGCTTGGGCCTTCACCGACCTCATCCTCCCGCGGGAATTAGACGAATGAACAAGAGACAGGCTTTGCGCGGCGTCTGGCGATTGGGCCGCGCCCTGCTCTTTTATCCTGCGGCTGTCGGTATCATGATCTGGCTTATTTTGACCCAACAGCATTGGATATGGGGCGTTGCCGTTTTAGCGGCCGTACTGATTTTAGATCCGATTTACAGGATTATGCTGCGTAGTATTCTGAAATGGCGACCACATAATTAAGGGCGCAGCCACCCCGTCGTTAAAGGTTTGCTGACTATAATAAAAATAAAGCGCAACTTTTACGTGACAGAATACAACTTTTGGTCTATAGAGAACGAGTCGGCGGTAACACATCCCAACTCACTACCGCAGTCAGGTCGCATCACCCCACGTTCGCGGCTAAAAAACAGGTGGGCTGGTCATTAGCTTTTATTCATCCCAATGAAGCTAGCGACCAGCCGCCAAATTTCTCCTTTAGAATTTACCCCTCGGTATTCCTTGAAAGTTGAGGGAGTTTTAAGCCGCTTGGCCTCGCAATCGTGCTTTGGCTTTTTCCGCGCCGAGCAATTGC
>CAZKHC010000165.1:0-4017 GCA_964552135.1 uncultured Algimonas sp.
TCTAACTACTTCTTCTGCCAACGTTTCTTTCTATGTACACAATTTGTCACAGTAAGCTTTATTGAATACATATTGTGTCTAACAGTATTTCTTGTGTTTCTACACAGTTGCAGGAGCACGGTCTGGTTCGTTTCAAGGATATGGACGCAGACTCGACGGGATCGATCGAGTGTGCTTTGCCAACTTTTGTACCCCTGCTTCACCTCTCTGTAAGCTGGTTCCCCGTATGTTCTGTATCAAACTCTCAGACTGCTGTGAGGGGCCCGCTGCTTTGAACAGCATGGTACGCTAATAACAATACTGTACAATGAGATTAATTTACCAAAACCTATCGAAGGGCAGATATCTATTCCAATCATGGCCCTATTCCGGTACGTCAACCACTTGCATCGTTGCACGTAATGTGATCATAACAAGAGTACACGTGTAGTATCACAGCAACAGGTAACGTATGTTTAGTCAATTGCCTGTTCTTATTTGCTGATGCAGTTTAAGCTCCACCAATTGCTGATACAGTACAGTACCGTGCGATAACGCACGCACTAACTTCCAAAAGCCAAATGAAATGGCCAGGCCTGAATTTGGACACATTTGCGGGAGTGGGACAGAATTACCTGTGCTCCTGTGCAGCACAACACGCTTTTCTTCTCTTTTCTCTCCGCACCCCTCTTCTACAGAGACACACAGGGGGATGATCCCACAGTACATCAGCTTCGGGATCAGAGCCAACAAACCAGTACAATACACATGCAGCATTTTTGAACTCTGCACAGCTACTCATTATCGGTTGGCTTTTATGTTTTCAAATTTGTATTGGTACATGCTGACCGTTTCAATTGCTCTGTAAAAGTGCTTGCAGATAACACGCTATCCCCTCAATCCAAGAAGCCTTAGCTCTTCCAAAATGTCACCATTCCTCTCAGCTCCATCAGGCAGGTCAGCCACCGTCTTCAGGACATCTCCTTCAAAAGGAATCTCACCAGCCGCTTCTTCCGATGCCAAAGCTTGAGGTGCTGTCCCACCCCGCCCCGTACTCGCACTCGCACTCGCAGCCCCTACTTGTCGTCGCTGGCGCCTGCGAGAGTTAACTCGCTTATATGTGGCGCACTGTGCCCGAGAGGGACATGCACCCCTACAGTGCAAGCAACTCCACGTCGCTGCAAATGCCGGCTCTTCGATGGCACGAATCACATCACCCCAACGATGCTCCCTTGCACAGCGCTCGCAGATGATCTTCCGACATGTTCCAGTTTCAACATGGCAACATTTGGCGAACCGCGTCGACTTGGAGCTCCGCGTACAGATGTGGCAGAACCGCGACGGTGCAGTCTTAGAGCTTTTCTTGACCTCTACTTTATTCACAGGGACCGTGCTGCTCTGACCCCGTCGCAGGGCTGCTACCATCGCCATGGACATTGGAGCGGATCCAATGGCATCGGAAGCGGGGGTTTCCGCTCTGCGCCCCACATTCTCCACTTCTTGGCATGGCGGGGTTGGCTGGGACGCACTAGCTCTCGCGGAAGGCATCATCACAGTCTGAGTCAATTGGACCAGCTGTGAAGGAGTCTGAGGCTGGTCAATCCCCGGGATGGAGACAGATTCCGTGAAAATGAGAACGTCATTTGCTTGCAATGACGTAGAAATTTCGGCAGACCCCATCTCACGACCTCTCACACCCAACTTTTGAAGTTGGTCTGGTCTTTGTGGACCAGGGGGCCTCAACTTCCCGCCTTTGCTCCGTGCCCGCTTTGGCGTGACGCCGTTTGTGGCCATAGTTCTCAACCTCGGAACCGGTGTCACTTCCTCGTTCGAAACGAGTGATTCCGTAAGACGCCCTTCTCGCCGCACCTTCGTACAGGTGGATGTTTGGAGGTGTTCCGTAAGGATTGCAACAACGGCTTCGGGACTATGACCAGCCTCCTTGGGGTCATGGAAAAATAGCTCTTGCGGGAGAGCAACCGGAAGATTCCACATGGGTTCCCAGTAAAAAGTGTCGAGGGATTCGCACTTACTTCTCTTCGTCCCGGCTACATTGCAAGCGTCAACCTTTGGCGTTTGGGTGTCAGCATGTTCCCAATAAAGATTCTTCGCTAGATGGCTTCTTTTATATCCCCTCTTAAGGCTCTGGGCCTGTTCGACGATATGCCCATTAGGAACAGATGTAGCCGGGTGGGGCGCAACTTGTTCCAGGTTTTGGGCTAGTTCCCTAGCGTCTGGGTAAGCATGAGCAATTTCTTCAGGTACGAAAACCCTGTGGTGTGAAGCATTACCAAAAGCCGTATGCCTTTGTCCGAAGATAGCTTCCCAGATCCCGGCTTGAGAACCATTTGCAAGAGAAGCCCCTCCAAAACCAGCCCAATTTGCTGCAGTTTGTTGTGGTTCTGCTGAAGCTGACTCCGTTCCTTGAGTAGGTTGAATTGAGCAATGGCCGTGGAGATGATTCGTAGATGGATCCGGTACGTTTCTCAAGGCATTTACAAAGTCGCTAAGAGAAAGGTTTTGTTGCGGGGGGGATCCCTCTTCTTGCCTAGATAGGTTTTGGGAGAGGTGAGGCATATTGCCATGCATGGTGAGATTCGGAACAGACCGTTCGACTTTGTCACTATTGATGGTATTTTGCTGAAACAGTAGAGAGAACGCTGCCTGTTTCGTTCAATGTCAAACTTCGGAGGATGTGGACGTTACAATGTAAATACAAGTGACTACCATGGAATGAGTGGTAAACGGCAGTTTAAATGTACCTGTGCTTTCCTTCTCGACGGTGGACATACCCCGGAAAGCAGTGTTCCCACTCTTGGAAGAAGATGGCGGACCTGCATCTATTCCGTGTAGTTTGGGATGACACATGAATTGAGCCAGATCTATTGCTATCTCCGCTCATCTTCTACGCATACGAATTGGTATAGTCACTCTGGGGGCTCAGTTACGTAATATTACAACATACCGAATTGAATCGATGAAACATAGGCTTTAGACGATAGTATGGCTGAGATTTTAAAGGTACCAATTCAACGGCAAGCCGAGTCAGCAAATCGACGGACGGTAATGTTCTTACATATACACTGATGTTACTGAGGTATCAAGACGAGTTGTGTTTTCTTGTGTGAATGTGTTTCCGATCGGAACGTGAAGTAAATGATAGAAAACTTCAAACTGACAGGGAATATAGTGTGTGGAGATTGCTACAGAGATCTTCTTTATTGCAAAGCTCATAATACCATCATGGTGTAGGAACGGCAACACAGTAATTTCTTCTACGTTATTTGCATCATGAAGCGAGGTACTCTGTATACCTCTAAGTCTCTTTCGCATGACTGTCTCTCAGGGCGTCTAAACTATTGCTGGACATGCCGTGCATGATCTTTTCTGATGAAGATCCTTTTAGAGAGTTGGAGAATTGCATTGTTGGAACATTGCGTACAATATGTACCCCCTGGTTACACCTGGCAGTAGGTAGAATCACTATATCTCGGATTTAGTGCTTTTAACGACTAATCGGTGGCATCTACAGTAATATACTATATAGTAGAATGCAGCTGATGCTCTTTACGTGAGGCCGTTCGGGTTGGATCTATGAGTTTCTAACCCTGCGACTGATTGGTTTAATATGCAATTGTGATGGAGCCCAACGTATCTAGCGGTGACGATTTGGAAACGAAGAATCAGGAGGAGTTGGAGAGGCGGCACAGGAACCTGCTGGCCGACATGGCAGACTCTTGCACATGGATCGTGTTTAATGGGAAGGAAAGGGATGAGACACTGGCTACCGTGTTGCCAACGATACCGGTGTCTCAGGCTCACTTTTCTGTGCCGAAACCTAATCCTACTCTACTGCCGTCAGACAAGCCCAGTCCTGTACGGTTCCTTTTTTCGAACCACGTAACAGGTTCTCATGACGCGAACACACCATGTTCTGCGACAGAGTTGAAGCGGTTGGGCCGGCACCCAATACTGTCGTGAACTCGATCGAGTGTGCTTTGCCAACTTTTGTACCCCTGCTTCACCTCTCTGTAAGCT
>CAZKHC010000166.1:0-4016 GCA_964552135.1 uncultured Algimonas sp.
GTCCGGTTAATACCAAGACGCAGGCCGATTGGATTAATCTTCTGACCCATTACGCGGCCTCCTGCTCTTCAACTTCCTTGACGACAATAGTCAGCTCGGAAAATGGCTTCAGAATACGTGCGCCGCGACCGCGAGCCCGTGCACGGAAACGCTTCATGACGAAGTTCTTTCCAACATAAGCTTCGGAGACGATCAGGCTATCAACATCAAGACCGTGATTATTCTCTGCATTGGCAATCGCGCTGTTTAGAACTTTTCTGACTTCGCCAGAAATACGCTTGTGCGAAAATTCCAAATCAGCCAGCGCTGTTTCAACTTTTTTGCCGCGGATTAGCTGCGCAACCAAATTCAGCTTTTGCGGGCTGATGCGGATCATGCGCAATTTTGCGCGTGCTTCATTGTCGGCGACGCGACGTGGATTTTTTTGCTTAGCCATGCTCTAGCCTCGCTTCGCTTTTTTATCGGCCGTGTGACCATAATAAGTCCGCGTTGGCGCAAATTCGCCGAGCTTGTGACCCACCATATCCTCGTCGATTAAGACAGGGACGAACTTCTGGCCGTTGTGGACCTGAAATGTGAGACCGACAAATGACGGCATGATTGTCGAACGGCGCGACCAAGTCTTGATCGGCTTATGACGACCTTCAGCTTTTGTCGCTGCGGCTTTCTTCAGGAGGTATCCGTCAACAAACGGACCTTTCCAAACTGAACGTGGCATATCCCGCGCTCCCTAGCGTTTTTTCTTCGCGTGACGCGAACGAATGATGAATTTATCAGTAGACTTATTAGAGCGCGTCTTCGCACCCTTTGTCGGCTTACCCCATGGCGTCACAGGATGACGACCACCAGATGTCCGGCCTTCACCACCACCGTGAGGGTGATCAACCGGGTTCATGGCCACGCCGCGCACTTGGGGGCGCTTGCCGAGCCAGCGCTTACGGCCAGCCTTACCAAGATTGATATTCATGTGATCCGGATTAGACACAGCCCCAACCGTTGCGCGGCATGTCTGGTGAACCATGCGCATCTCGCCAGACTTGAGGCGAATTTGGGCATAGCCTTCAGAGCGGCCAACCAATTGCGCATAAGTTCCGGCGGAACGTGCAATCTGACCACCTTTACCAGGCTTAAGCTCGATATTGTGGATGATTGTTCCGACAGGCATGACGCGAAGCGGCATTGTGTTGCCCGGCTTCACATCGGCGCGGCCCGCAGAAATAACTGTGTCGCCAGCCGCCAAGCGCTGAGGCGCCAAGATATATGATTTTTCGCCGTCTTTATACTGGATGAGCGCGATAAAGGCCGTGCGGTTCGGATCATACTCCAATCGCAAAACTGTCGCCTCGCCTTGCTTGGCGCGTTTAAAGTCGACCATGCGATAAAGACGCTTATGGCCACCACCCTGACGACGCATTGTGATACGCCCAGTATTGTTGCGTCCACCGGTTTTTGTCAGACCACGTGTCAGTGATTTTTCCGGACGTCCCTTATGAAGCTCCGAGCGGTCAACCTGTACGAGGTGACGCCGCGAAGGGGATGTCGGGTTGAAAGTCTTCAATGCCATGATCGAACCTCTACAATCCTGTCGAGATGTCGATGCTGTCGCCGTCTTTCAACGTGACGTAAGCTTTTTTGACATCATTGCGCTTGCCGGGACGACCACGGAAACGCTTGGTTTTACCTTTGACGCGAACAGTGTTCACGGCAGTGACAGACACTTTGAACAATTGCTCAATCGCATCCTTAATTTCTGGCTTTGACGAGCTAAGCGGCACTTCGAAAACAACCTGGTTGTTTTCAGCGACGATTGTCGTCTTCTCTGTGATAATCGGCGCAGTGACCGTATCGTAATGGCGGGCAGCTATGCTCATGCTAATCGAGCCTCCAAATCTGCAACAGCCTCTTTGGTGAGCACCAATTGGTGACGCTTGAGAATGTCGTAAACATTGGCACCAGCTGACGGCAAAACATCCAAGTTTGGAATATTGTTCGCAGCCTTAGCGAAATTTGTATCAACAGACGCGCCCGTAACAATCAGGCCGTTTGTAACGCCGAGCTTGGCGAGTTGCGCGCGAAGCTCAGATGTCTTTGGGGCTTTCATGACCGCATCATCAATGATGACGAGCTCTGATGACTTAACCTTAGACGAGAGCGCGTGACGCAGAGCCATTGCGCGAACTTTTTTCGGGAGGTTAAAGCTGTGATCACGTGAGCGAGGTCCGTGAGCTTTAGCACCGCCGCGGAACTGAGAGACAGACCCGTTACCGTGACGCGCCGTACCGCCGCCTTTTTGGCGACCAATACGCTTTGTTGTCTTGGAGACATCGCCGCGCTCTTGCGTCTGATGTGTACCAGAGCGGCGCTTCGCGAGTTGATAACGAACCATGCGGTGCAGAATATCTACACGCGGCTCATTGCCGAAGATAGCGTCATTTAGCTCAACTGAGCCCGACTTCTTCCCGGCGAGTGTTTGAACGTCGAGCTTCATTTACTCTTCCTCACCTTTAGCGGCCTCAGCACGCATTTTCTTCGCAAGATCTTTATCGACCTGAGAGCGAGGCTCTTCGCCGTTAATCATCTCATTGGCCTGCTCAACCCATTCTTGCTTTGCAACAACGCCGGGCTTGCCGATTTTTTCTTCAATCGCCGCAATATCCTCAGCCGTCATAGCTGCGATTTGCGTGAGTTTTGTGATACCCGCTTCTGCAAGCGCTTCCTCGCCTTTTGGACCAATGCCGTCGATAAGAACGACCGCGTCAACAAATCCAGCCGCCGGAGCCGCTGCTTTTTTGCCAGAATCTTTCTTAGGCGCTGCCGCTTTTGGCTTTGGCGCCTCCATTGTGAACTTACCGGGCAATGGAAGATCATCAACCTTCGTGCCTTTGGTCGCATCGCGAAGCTCAATCCAAGCGCCTTTAGCGCCCGGCGTTGCGCCTTTAATCATGACAAGACCTTGCTCGGCATCAACACGGGCAACCTCAAGATTCTGAACTGTCCGGCGAACTGCGCCCATGTGGCCAGCCATCTTCTTGCCTTTAAAGACTTTACCTGGATCCTGACACTGACCCGTTGATCCGTGTGATCTATGCGAGATAGACACACCATGTGTCGCGCGAAGACCGCCAAAGTTATGGCGCTTCATGGCGCCCGCAAAGCCCTTACCAACCGTAATACCGGCGGCATCGATTTTCTGACCCGGAACAAAGTGATCCGCCGTCATTGTCGCACCGACTTCGATTTCATTGCCTTCAGCAATACGAAATTCGACACATTTTCTTTTTGGGGTTACGCCAGCTTTAGCAAAACGTTCACGCTCTGCTTTAGACACACGCTTTGGCTTTGCATCACCAGCACCGAGCTGAAGAGATGTGTAGCCATCACGCTCCATAGTTTTAGCGGCGACGACCTGACAGCCCTCAAGTGACAAAACCGTCACAGGAATGTGGTTGCCCGCATCATCATAAACCTGGGTCATACCCAGCTTTTTTGCGAGAAGTCCTGAACGCAACATGCTTACGCTCCCAGTTTAATTTCGACGTCAACGCCGGCAGCGAGGTCGAGCTTCATGAGCGCGTCCACAGTTTGCGGTGTTGGGTCCACGATATCGAGCATCCGCTTATGCGTGCGGATTTCGAATTGTTCGCGAGATTTCTTATTAACGTGAGGTGAGCGGTTCACAGTGAACTTCTCAATCCGAGTTGGCAACGGAATCGGACCACGAACGGTCGCGCCGGTGCGCTTAGCCGTCGAGACAATCTCTTTAGTAGAGGTGTCGAGAATACGGTGATCGAAAGCCTTCAACCGTATGCGAATATTTTGACGATCCATAACGGAACCCTTGGAATTTTCACGTTTCAAACAGCTCGCTTCTAAATCGACTAGGTCGCCAAGAAGCGTGTTTCTTTATCAGAAGCGGCCCACTAGCGCGGGCCACTCAAATACTCAATAACTAAATTCGGCGCTACTCAACAATCTTTGCGACAACACCGGCGCCGACTGTGCGTCCGCCTTCACGG
>CAZKHC010000167.1:0-3965 GCA_964552135.1 uncultured Algimonas sp.
CGTAAACTGCTTTAGGGGCTTCGCGGCACAGATACTCAATACTGTCTTGATCACCAAGCCAGTCTGACCCTTTGACGGTATCATACATATGCCAGCGCCAATCATCCGGCCCCATATTGCCAAGAGACGCCGCGATACCGCCTTGCGCCGCGACCGTATGAGAACGCGTTGGGAAGACTTTTGTCACGCAGGCTGTTTTTAATCCAGATTGCGCCGAGCCTAATGTCGCGCGAAGCCCAGAGCCGCCCGCGCCAACCACGACGACATCGTAAGTATGATCAATCCATTCGGTCATTTTGACGTCCTTAAAGGAATGCAAGTTTGATAACGGAAAAGGCTACAGCAGCCCAGAGAATGAAAGCGACGGCCTTATTCTTCAACAGGCCAAATGCACGCAACTTCCCGCCGAAGTAATCCATAACGACCTCGTCCACCTCCAGCTTACAGTACCAAACTGCGGCCGTGAAAAAGGCAAGGAAGCCAATTGCGCCAATCGGAGCAGAGAGCCATGCGAGCAGCCCGTCTACGCCCGTTGGGACAGCTTTCGCAACAGACAGGATTGCAAAAGGTAAACCAATAATAACGCCCCAGCCTGTGAGCGTGTGAATTTTTGCATGTGTAGAAGACGAGCTCATGACGCCGCCCCCACGATTAACGACGTGCAAGCAAAGGAGAGGAGAATCGATAGGCCTAACATGATATAAGACAATGAGTTGTTCTGTTCAGGATCCAAATATTTCCCAGAATTCCAGATGACGTGGCGAAATTGCGCCAAAGCCATAAAGATAAAGGCGAATAGAAAAACGATGAGGCCGATGACGCCTAGCGGCGAAAATATCAAATTTTCAAGCGGCAACTTCTTGGTCAACGCCATGACCAGAACACCAATCCCCACGAGAAACAAGGCAACATAACAAATAATCGCACTTGCCCTGTGCAGGATTGAGCTCATCATCGCGCCATGCCAGCGCCAAACTTGTAAATGCGGCGACATCGGTCGCGGATCATTCCATTTAGATGACATTGAATCTGTCCCTCGTTTTGTCTGCGCGCAAGCTAGTCGCAGGGGCTTGTATGTCAACGTAAGATTAGCTGTGGAATCGTCGCATATCAGCGAAATTCAGTAGCAAGCGTTATAATCTAAACCAATTCCACCATAGTTTCACACGCTATTGGTTGACGCGTAAATCCCTGATAACGTTCCTTGGATTTAAAGGAGCTTTCGAAATGCTAAAACCAACCAACATCAATCGCCGAAATCTCATGCTCGGGGCGTCCTTGACGGCAGCGGCTTTGGCCGCCTCCTGTGCAAAAGCTCCCGAAGCCGCTGCAGAAGATATCGTTGATCTTTCAGGTGTCTCAATTCTGATTACGGGTTGCTCTTCCGGATTCGGACGGTTGGGAGCAGAGCATTATGCACGTTTAGGTGCCAAAGTCTTTGCGACTATGCGAAACCTTCCACGGCCAGAAGCGGCGGATCTCGAGGCACTCGCGACATCTGAGAAACTCGATATCACTGTGCTCGAAATCGATATCACGAAAGACGACCAAGTGAAGGCTGGCGTTGCGGCGGCTGTAAAAGCCAGCGGCGGAAAACTCGACGTGCTGATTAATAATGCCGGCATGTCAATTGCGGGACCGATTGAAGCGCAGGATATAGAGGCCACGCAGCTCATATTTGATACAAATGTTTTTGGCGCGCAGCGTATGGCCCGCGCGGCCCTGCCCTCTATGCGAGCCAATGGAAGCGGGTATATTTTTAATGTGTCGTCGCAACTTGGCCGCGTCATCATTCCGGGCTTTGGTCAGTATTCTCCAACGAAATTTGCTTTGGAAGCTATGAGCGAACAAATGGCTTATGAAGTTGCGCCCCACGGAATTGACGTGACAATCATTCAACCCGGCGGATATCCAACGCGAATTTGGTTTAATCAAAATGCTCCCTCTGCTGCGCTGAAATCACGCCTGACCGCAGATGTCATCGCGGCTTATCCGCAATTTACAGCAGGAATGGGAAAGCGCGAAGCGGGTGGCGGGGAAAATGACCCAATGGATATTCCCCGTGCAATAGCCGGCGCGATTGCAAAACCTCAAGGCACGCGGCCTCTTCGAATTGCCCTCCACCCTGTTGCGCGGCCACAAGAGGCGATCAATAAAGTCTCGGCGCAAATGCAACTAGCCGTTTTAGGCGACTCACCGCTTGGACCGATTGTGAAAGGCGTTCTAGATTAAAACCAAAAAATAGGCGCTGCCCTGAAGCAACGCCTAAATTAAATCTTTCGCAAACCAATTTAATCTGCGGGGTTTTAATTCAAAAGCGACTACTCGCCTTTGTCATATGTTTTTGCAGAACCAGCGGCTTCTTCAGCTTTTTCTTTGCCATATTCTGTCGCAGAGCCTTTCGCATCTTCGGCCTTTTCCATTGCCGCATCCTTGGCTTTATCTGCATCATAAGTCTTCGCAGACCCTGCAGCGTCTTCAGCTTTAGACATTCCGTCTTTCATCGTGTCTTTAACATCAGACGCCATTTCGCCGGCTTTGTCTTTAGCACCAGAGGCCATTTCGCCAGCTTTGTCCGCTGTATCGCTCATCACGTCGCCAGCTTTGCCGGCCGCATCTTTCATGCTGTCTTTAGCATCAGAAGCCATTTCGCCGGCCTTATCAGCCGTAGCGGAGGCCGCGTCTTTCGCTTTGTCTGCTGTCGCTGCAGCAGCGTCTTTGGCTTTATCAGCAGTTGATGCAGCCGCATCTTTCGCTTTGTCAGCAGCTTTGTCGGCCGCAGAGCAGCCTGCGAATGCTAAAGATGCGCCCAACAACGCCGTAAATATCAGTTTGGATTGCATGACAATCTCCCTTTCAAGTTCTCCAGATCCAGCCGCATGCGTATTGACAACACATTTCGACAGAACGCCTAAGTTTGTCACAATGTCGATCAAGATTCCTTCAAAAATATCATATTAATTTCATATAGTTACCCGTTTTTTACTCCCGCTTGTGGTCGTTTTGCAAAAAAAACAACATTCCAAAGCTCCATATTGACCCATTCCAACTTTAAAACGAGGGCGTCACATAATCTTAATAGAAGCCCCCCAAAAATCCCCTCATGAGCCAGTTACAAAAAATCCCGGCATCGGAGGTCTTGCACCTTTTCATCGAACATCTACGCGGCGAGCGGCGGCTAGCAGAGAAGACCTGCGAGGCCTATCAACGCGATGTTTCAGAATTTCTAAGTTTCCTGACGGGCTATCTAGACATGTCAATAACCCTGCCTGAAATCATTGGTGTCGAAACGCGAGGGTTTCGCGCTTACTTGGCACAAAGACGACGTAGTAACCGGCCGCTGTCTGCCGCCTCTATCCAGAGGCAGCTCTCGGCCGTGCGGACCTTTTATCGCTATATTGAGCGGCGGTGGGATGTGGCCAATGCCGCCCTACCTCTCATCCGAGGTCCGCGCGTAAAACGCCCGCTCCCGAAAGCCATTAGTCCTTCAGAAGCCATGAAGATTGTTAAAACGCCATTAGACAGTCCGGGCGAGCCTTGGATTGCCGCACGAAATCAAGCCGTCCTCGCACTGTGTTATGGCTCTGGGCTGCGGATATCAGAAGCGCTGTCCCTAACCGGAAGAGATGTGCCACTCGCGAGGCAAATCCAATTTACAGGCAAAGGCAAGAAGGTTCGGCTTGTGCCTATTCTACCCGTGGTCGCCGAGGCCGTGAATGAATATATGAAACATTGCCCATTTCAGCTTTCTCCAGAACAGCCGATTTTTCGCGGAGCCCGCGGCGGGGTTTTAAGAGCCGAAATCATCCAAGCTGAGGTTCGGCGACTGCGCGGCGCTTTGGGCTTGCCAGAAAGCGCCACGCCCCATGCGCTACGCCATAGTTTCGCGACGCATTTACTCGCGGGCGGAGGCGATCTGCGGACAATCCAACAATTACTCGGACATGAAAGCCTATCGACAACGC
>CAZKHC010000168.1:0-3939 GCA_964552135.1 uncultured Algimonas sp.
GTCTATCGGACACAAAGCCCGGTCTACAGAACAAATACGAGCTACGGCAGCAATCGCGGCTTTAGTCAAGACCGGAACCGTTTGTTCCAGATTGACCGTGAAATAGATCGGTTATGCGATGAGATTGACTATCTTAAAGGTCAGCGTCGCCGGTCACGCCATAGCTCAGGCCTTAAGAGCCGCATTAAGCAACTGGAACATCGTGTTGATGATCTAAAACGTGAGCGGAAGTATATTAAGAAGTACGGCACCCAAAGCCGCAACACTTACCGCAGCTACTAAAGACCGACGCCGGGTCCAATATTTGGACCCGGACACAGGCCACAAAATTGTGGGAACCTCCAGATGTGGACATTGTCTTCATCTCCTACAGCCCGACTTGCGAAAGCGAGTCGGGTTTTTGTCTTCATCTAAGATTAGCCATCCATCTACATCGCAATTTAGGCATTCATGGATAAAGCCGCCTGCAATTCGCCTTTAACGCGAAGTCGTTTTCATACGTTGTTCAGGACATGTTACGCAAAACGTGACTTCGGCACGAGATTTGCAAGAATGCGAGCAAACCCGAACAAAGGTGGGTGATACCGGCACGATGTCGGAATTACTTTGTTTATATAAGACCGATTTTGGTCGTTTTGGCACTAGAGGAGCCTAAAATGAAATTCCTTCTTTCTACAGCCGCGATTGCGGCTATGGCATTAATCCCTGCAACTGCATCTGCGCAGTTTAGTTTAGGAAACACGAATTCACTCTTTGGCGGCACGGTCGGTGCTGGCCTTGGCGGTGTCGTCGGGAGCCAAATCGCAGGCGCAGGAAATCGTACAGAAGGTGCCATCATTGGCTCAGTTGTCGGCGGACTTGCTGGATCTGCTCTAGCAAACGGTCGTTCGAACGCACGTTATAGCTCTGGATCTTTCGGCGGCGGCGGCTTCGGCGGACCTGTCGGCGGCGGATTTGTTCCTGCTGGTGGTTTCGGCACACCTGTCGGCGGCGGATTTGTATCATCTGGCGGATTTGGCGCTCCGGCTGGAGGCTTTGGTGTCCCAGCGGGCGGCTTCGTGCCAGCTGGCGGCGGCATTGTCGGCGCACCTGTTGGCGGTTTCGGCGGAGCTCCTGGCTTCGGCGCACCAGTTGGCGCAGTTGGCGCACCTATTGGCGGATTTGGCGCGCCTCGTCCGCTCCCATCAGGCGTAAATTTCGCGAATGGCGGATTTGTGTCTGGCCCAGTCATTCCGGTCACACGATCTCGTCCACGCATCCAACAAACGGTTGTTCGTCAACGGACAATCCAAGCGCCGCCACGTGTTATTCCAGGACGCGTCATCCAACGCGCACCTGTCGTCGTAGACCAACCTTGCCCATCTGGCACAACGCAACAGCCTGACGGAACATGTTTGAGCGCGCCGCGTACAGTTCATGCGCCTGCTCCAACGGTTATCCCTGCTCTGTGTCCTGCTGGAACAACAGACCTCGGTAACGGCACATGCCAAGAACCAGCGAAGCAAGTCTTCGCGCCAGCCCCGATTGTTATCCCGCAGGCATGCCCAGCCGGAACAACGGATCTCGGTAACGGCACTTGCCAGGAACCTGCAAAACAGGTCCTAGGCGCGGCTCCTATTGTCATCCCGCAGGCTTGCCCAGCCGGAACAATGGATCTCGGTAACGGTACTTGCCAGGAACCTGCAAAACAGGTCCTAGGCGCTGCCCCAATCGTTATTCCGCAGCCTTGTCCTGCCGGAACAATGGACCTTGGAAACGGCACTTGCCAGGAACCTGCGAAGCAAGTCTTTGCTCCGCCGCCAACCGTTATTCCCGCTTTGTGTCCTCCGGGAACAACAGATAATGGTAACGGGACATGCCAAGAACCTGCCAAACAAGTTCTCGGATCTGCTCCAATTGTGATCCCGCAGGCTTGCCCAGCTGGAACAACTGACCTCGGAAATGGCACGTGCCAGGAACCTGCAAAGCAAGTCTTTGCTCCGGCTCCGATTGTAATCCCGCAGTCTTGCCCTGCTGGAACAACAGACCTCGGTGATGGCACTTGCCAAGAACCTGCACGTACAGTTATCGGTGCGGCTCCAATCGTTGTCCCGCAGCCTTGCCCTGCTGGAACAACAGATCTCGGTGATGGCACTTGCCAAGAGCCTGCACGCACAGTTGTCGGCGCAGCGCCAATTGTTGTCCCGCAGCCATGTCCAGCCGGAACTTTGGACCTTGGTAATGGTACCTGTGAAGCTCAAGCCGTTGTTATTCAGCCGGCGCCGCAAGTTATCGCGCCAAGCTGCCCATCAGGCTCATACTTCTCTCAAGGTAGCTGTATCTCTTCTTACGAAGGCGGACATAGCGTTTCCGACACCGTTGTGAGCGGCGGCGAGTATTGTTACGGAAATGGCAAAGCTGTCTACGACTCCAAAGGTCGTAAAATCAAAAACAAATCAACTGGCCATTCATCTTGTAAAGGTCACTAATTTGATTGCTTATGAAGCCCCTTGATGGGGTTTCATACCTGACCAAAATTCTGGTCAAATTTGTCCTGGATTCGCGGAAAGGACACCCCACACGTTCCTCCGTGCGCAGAAACGCTCTGTCCCTATAAGGCAGGGCGTTTCGTTACATGAACGTGGGATTTATTAATGTTTTGGTAACTTTGCCAATAAGGCCTCCATCGTGTATAATAAAAGTCCATTCGGTGCTAAAACATCTGTCATAAGATAGATGACGTCCTCCCGAGTTCAGTGATGAAAGGACTCTCTATGAAAGCCTCCCTAAAATTCAAATGTGCTGTCATTGCCGTTGCAACAACGGCCTTTGCTATGTCTGCACCTGCCCATGCGCAGTTTAACAATACTAATTTTAACAATAGTAGTAATTCCGGGAATCAAGTCCTCGGCGCCCTTATTGGCGGCGTTGCAGGTGCAGCGCTCGGCGATGGCATTGCTCCGCGCGGCTTGAGCGACGAGTTTGGCATTGCAGGTGGCCTACTAGGCGGCGTTGCAGGTGCGGCGATTGCTGGTGGAAATTCCAATCGACAACGAGGTTTCCAGCAACGAGGTTTCCAGCAAGGCGGATATTACCAGCAGCCCGTATCCTATGCCTATCAGCAGCCAGTCTCTTACGGCTATTCGCAACCTGTTTCCTATCAAAGACCCGTGGTATATAATAATTATCCCGCGCCCGTATATTACCGCAGTGGATATCGGGGTTATAGTAGCCCTTATTACGGCGGCGGACGCACGAATTTGTCCATTAACTTAGGTCTGGGTAATAGCCTCTTTGGAAATAACCGCCGATTCCGTAATCGTAGTCGGTTCGGTAATCGTGGCGGTATTTTCATCGGCGGCGGAAATTTTGGAAATCGGTCAGGTTTCAGGAATCGCCGGGTTGTAAGACCTCGCAGAACGGTTCGCCGAAGAGGTTACTAAATCACGGTTAAGGTATGACCTAAAATTTCACCCCGCCCATTCGGCGGGGTTTTTATTTGCGGCATCCAATCAAATAGTCACCACAGCTATGAGACATCAATCGCGTCTCGCGTGGAGCAAATACTCTATATTACCAGACCCGCCGCGTATCGGGGAGACCTCCGTCGCTCGAACTTCCCAGCCTTGATGCCTGACCCAATGTTTGACGCTGTCTAGCGCGCGCAAGCCAAGCTCTTCCGTTTTCACCAAACCCCCGCGTCCGATATTGACCTTTCCGACTTCAAATTGTGGTTTGACCAAGGTGATGAGGTCTGCCCCTTTGGCGGCTAACCCCAGCGGTGTTTCTAGAACTTTCATGGCGGAGATAAAGCTCGCGTCGCAAACAATGAGATTGGGCGTGGTTTCAAACTGCGTCGGCGAGAGTGTCCGCGCATCCTGCCCTTCCATAGAAATAATCTTGGGATGACCGTGGAGGTCTTTGTGTAACTGACCATGACCCACATCCACGGCGTAAATT
>CAZKHC010000169.1:0-3936 GCA_964552135.1 uncultured Algimonas sp.
TGAATATAGAAGCGGCCTGCATTCATCCGGAATAGGTCGGGGAGGAGTTCCGCATAGTCAACATCCGCCGAATGGGTCGCATTGTGACCGCCGCCCGGACAGGTATGAATTCCAATGCGGGACCGCTCTGTATCGTCAAAATGCGCCAACTCCTCAAGATTAGACGGGTAATTAAACATACTTCATCCTGTCCATCAATATGCCGGGCAGGACAGATTGTGTGAGCCATACGCTCAAACCGCGCTTTGAAAAATTATCAGCGTTAAAAGCGGTAACCCTATATAAGCGTATTTTAGGAGTGACGACTGCGGTTAATCCTTCACTCCAGCCTGGGGATGCCGATAATTTTTCACTAGGATTCAGCGCTCCGTTGTATTTGATTCACGGGATCAAATACTGTCACTTCGCGCGCCTGAAAGCCCGCAAATTGCAACTCATCTCGTTTTGGAGGGCAATATGACAAAACAATTAAAATCAAGTCACACTCAATCTTGAAACAAAGGTAAGCTGATATTCTCTCAAATCAATTTGGTAAGCAATTGGGGAAACCCTTTACATGACTATGTTGCTGGATTTCATTTTGCCCAAAACTAACCCTAGTGAAGCCGATATCGAAGCAACCACACTAACTCATGAATTCCCTAAATTTCATAATGATGGTCAGCAGATAGGCATAAATCGTGATTTTGAAAAACGCATATCTTATTTGGAGCGATTTTAAGCCGCTCAGAATTCTATATTGAGGATGTGATATTCTTTGTCCAGTATTGATAAAAAGTGAAGTCATTTATGGGTGTTCGAGATTGGTTTAAGTTGAGAGAGAAGGCCAAACTAGGTTTTATTGACTCAGTTCTTGGCGAGCTTATCTCAAAATCAGATAGCTTCGTATCAATTGTTAGATTCCATCATATGACCCTTAAAATTTGGGGTTTGAATGACATTCCCTAACGCATTTTGAGATTGTGTAGGGCGATTGCAGCCAAGTCAATTCCACCCCTTAAACTAGGGTTCTAGTTGGATTTATTTAGGTTTAATGAAATCTCATAAAACTGGGCGCGTAGAATTTTAAGTAATCTTTTCTTCCAGGACTTACCGGTCGACGGGGCGCGACTGTGGCATGAGGGTGGAATGTCATTTAGAGATTTCACCCTCTGTCTTTTGCAAATAATATCTAGATTTGAGTTTTGGAAAATTTACTCAGCCCTCTGATGCCAACTTCCCTACCGAAACATAATCTAACTTGCCTGTCCCCAAAACCGGTACACTCTCCACGGTCACAATCTTTTTTGGCACAGAGATTTCCGCAACGCCGTGGCTTTGCGCCCAGCGCATAAGATCGCTTCGTTTGGCGTCTGGATTATCTGAGACGAGGATAATTTGCTCTCCGCGTTTTGGATCTGGGACAATTGCGGCGGCGTGCATGTTATCCGGCCAAAGCGCGGCGGCGCAATTTTCAACAACGGTGAGCGAGACCATCTCGCCGCCAATTTTGGCGAATCGTTTGATTCGTCCGCGGATGACGTAATAGCCTTCCGCATCAACGGACACCACGTCGCCCGTGTTGTGCCAGCCGCCGTTCAGCGGGATGATCTTCCCGGGCGTATCGGGCGAAATATAACCACTCATGATATTGGGCCCGCGTACCCAAAGACAGCCGCCGTCGTCTAGGCCTTCAACCGGTTCAATACGGGCCTCTATCCCGGGCAGCATTTTCCCGATTGAGCCGGAGCGAATGTCGCCGGGTTGATTAGCGGCGAGCACGGGCGCGCCTTCGGTCACGCCGTACCCTTCCAGCACTTCCATGGTGAATGTCTCTTCGGCGACCTTGCGGGTTTCGTCGCGCACCCGCTCTGCACCGCAAACCGCAATGCGTAAACATTTTATCCCGCCGTCTTTGCTGGCGCGCATATATTGCTGAAGAAATGTGTCGGTCGCGAATAAAACTGTCGCGCCGCTTTTGGCGATACGACGGGCAATTGTTTTCGTTTGCAGCGGCGAGGGGTGGAGCACAACTGGATTTCCGCTAATGAGGGGCCATAGGGTTCCGGCCGTCAGACCGTAGCAATGGAAGGTCGGGAGCGGATTAAAAAAGATATCCGTCGGCTCTAATAGCACATGCTGTTCGATTTGCTCAATATTGGACAAAAGATTAGCATGGGAGAGTACAACGCCTTTGGGGCGACCTTCCGTGCCCGAGGTGAAAAGAATGACGCCGGGTGCATCGGGGGAGGGGCTTGGGGCAAAGCCCTTTGGGAAGATGGGACCTAAAACGGCGCGGAGTTTGCCGCCTGTGCCGATTTGCTCTTTTAGGTCTTCGAGATAAATGAGCTCCGCTGCTTGGGCTAAATCCTGGGCTAAGCTCTCCAGTCCGCCGAGCTCGATAAATTTGCGGGATGTTAAAATCGTCTTGAGCGGCGCAGTGTAGATAGCGGCTTTCAAATTCGCAATACCGGCGGTGAAGTTCAGCATGGCCGGCACCCGTCCAGCGGCGTGAACGGAGAGCAGAGAAATGATCGCGCCGGCCCCCGTCGGCAATAAAATTCCGATGGTTTCATCGCGGCCTGTCTGGGTTTTGAGAGGTGCGGAGAGCGCAAAGGCAGCCCGCAGTAAATCGGCATAGCTATAGGATTTGCCATCCCCATCTGTCAGAATGGCGGTAGATTTTCCGTGGGTGCGGCTTGCAGCAATAAAGGCCGCTAAAAGGTTTCGGCGCAGGCGTTTCTGTCCAAGCGCCGAAAGAGGTTCGGATTTTAAAATGTCTGATGTCAAATTTTGCGCGTCCACGAGGTCCCCTCTTTTCCGATCAGTACGGAATTTTGGGCGAGCTTAAACAGTTGAGAGAGAAAATCCATGCCATTGCCAAGCCTCGGCTTCGCCCTTAGGCTCTGGGCGTGACCGTCTATGTTGATACCGCCCGCCATCCCTTTCGGGGTTATGTGATGTGCCACATGATTGCTGATAATTTGGACGAGCTTCATGCAATGGCAGATAAAATCGGCATGGAGAGGCGCTGGTTCCAATCCCCGCCCAAAGCCAGCCATCCGCATTATGATATCCCTGAGGGCAAACGCGCCCGCGCGCTTGCCCTCGGCGCGCAAGAAGTCACCCAGCGAGCAGGCCTGCATTACGCCGCGCGATTAGGGCTTGAATGGGCGCAGGCAGAGAATGATTTGGCGCGCTGCGATAAATACCGCCGAACAATTGCGCGCACGCAGATCTATGCCAATGAGGCGGGAAGATGAGCCAAGCCCCAAAAAATTCTATTTCAAAATTCATGTCAGACCGCGACGTGGTCGATCGTATCTTGAGCCATATTGCCAATAAAACGACAGATCGCGGGGATAAGGTTTGGCAAGAACCTGTTGAGAATTATCGCTCCGCCGAGCGGTTTGAAAAAGAGCTTGATCTGTTTCGCGCGGTGCCGACTCCGTTTTGTCCGTCAATCGCGCTGCGAAAGACGGGAGATTATATTGCTAAACCCGCGGGTATGACGCCTTTGATTGTGGTGCGGGGACAGGACGGAAAAGCGCGCGGCTTTAGAAATGCTTGTCGGCATAGGGGCATGGAATTGGCGGCGGGCGAAGGCTGTGTTGGGGCTTTTGTTTGTCCCTATCATGGCTGGTCATATGGGCTCGACGGCGCGCTGCTTGGGATTCCGCATGAAGACGGATTTCCCAATATAGATAAATTAGCGAACGGCTTGGCTGAGGTAACAACGATTGAGAAAAACGGCATTATCTTTGTGGTGCAGCAAGACCCAAGCGAGGGCCAAGAGGCTGCGCGCGAGATGCTAACGGGGATGCCGGACGCGCTAAAAGACGATCAAATTATTTTCCATATTTCCGAGGTCACCGTTGAGGCCAATTGGAAACTTCATCTTGAGAGCTTCCTTGAAGGTTATCATATTAAACCTGCGCATAAGACGACTTTCTTTCC